>JBGQNR010000096.1:0-21677 GCA_041501225.1 Acidobacteriota bacterium | reverse complement strand
TGCTCGTCGTCAACGATGCGCACCGACATCGCCTCCTCCTCGCGCCTTGAGCTCGCCCCGCAAGCCCCATGCGCGCGACCCCTCCTAATTCTCGGACGGGTTCCTAGAGGCCTAAGAAAGCGCTCCAGCAGCCGGAAAAAGCCGCGCCGCTGAAACGGAACATTATGCGGAGTCGACGTAGGCAATGAGGCGCACGAGAGCTCAGACCCCAGCGCACCTTTTATGGGTCGAGCAACGGCCGAGCAGCCGTGGCAAAGGCAAGGCCGCGTACTTCGACGCGTACATGGTTACTTTGCACTCAGGTTTCTCGGCGATTTTTTGTTGAGCAGGCTGACGAGAGCCTGACCGGCGGCCGTGGTTTTCACGGCGCCGTCACGGGCAATCTCTCGCGCAGTCAAATCCCTGCCATAGAGATTCTTGTTGGCATCGCCGTCGGATCGCAAGGTCGAACCCTCAAGAGAGATGCCGGCGAAAAGGCCACGGGCTCGTGAGTAGGAGAAAATCTCAGCTCTCATTACTATATCCGTGGCTGCGGCAGCCGTCCGGCCTTTGGGACCCGCGGCGGCGGATGCGTCAGCGCCAGGTTTCACCTTGCTGGTCATGATCGATTCAGCGCCACGAGGATTCATAATCAGCAGGAGATAATCGGTAGCCTGCCCGCCGAGTTGGAGTCCGAAACTGCCTCCTTCCAGGGCAAACATGGCGGGTGCACTCCAGGGGCCGGTGAAGTCCTTCCCTGAACGGCAGACAAGAGCGCCGCGCCCGTAACTGCCGCCGATGCCGATGGCCACTTTCTTGACGGAAGGAAAAACAATGACGCATTCGACACGGTCCAGCAGATCCTGCGGCACATTGTCCGGCATGCCGAGAATCTCTTTGAGCACGGTTGCACTTTCCTTAAGCCGCTCTTGCTCCCTCTGTTGGGAATGGGCCGGCAACACGACAAGGAAAAACAGAATCGAAAACATCCATAGCTTTCTCATAGGTTCTCCTCATGCTTGCTCGCTGCTTGAGTGCATTTTGCGAGTATAAACGCGGCGCACGACACGTTCAACTGCCGCTGCCCATGAGGACCGCGCGTTTGACAAGGCCTGGGTCAGGCGCGCTTGCCGGAATATCCTTACTTTGACAAATCACTGCGACGCGAAACGTTTAAGCAAGACGTGTGTGGACTGCTCGAAAAAGTTGCCGAAGGCAGGCAAATACTTATGATTGAATATCGAATTCCGGAGCCGAGAAAAAACTACTGCGGTGATGCCAAGCGGGATCAAGGCGAAAATCGCCGCACAGATTTGTCAGAAGGAATATGTGCGAACTATTTCTCCCGGAAAAACTTCTCGATCTGCCGCCAATATTTGGGAACGGTATGTGTGGTGTTGAGATGACCGCCACGAGCAAACATTTTCAACCTGGCTCCCGTTCTCTGCGCGAATCTGATCACCGATTGCCAGGGCACATAAGGATCATCCTTGGCGTGAAAAAGCAGGAGTTTGCGGGGATCAATCTCCCTGGCATGATGCATGGGGCTGTAAAAAGTTCCGGTCTTGAGCTTCCTCCACTCGCGAGGCGTAAACCGGTATGCATTTCCGAATGCCTGATGAACGTAGGCTGCATAACTCCTGTTCGAGGTTTCCGCTTTTTCGGCACGCGCCAGTATAGACCAGTCTACAACCGGGCAATTGGCAATCGCCTTGTTCACCCTCGGATCGAGCGTCGACAATATCGCCGCCGCTCCGCCGAAACTCCCCCCAATCACAAATATCTCCTGGGGGAACAGTTTGAACTTTTTGCCGAAGGTGAGATCGGTAAGGCCTTTGGGCAATTCGTCGATCACGTCAAGGACGTCCAGGTGCGGCGATTTCCGTAAAAAGACGCCGTCACTCTCCCAGGTACCACGATAGCGGGGATAAATCACCCAATATCCCTTTTTCGACAAAAATTCCGCGAGCGCCTGCTTCCGTGGAATACTCGGCATGCCGTCGCACAGGATAATTACGCGATCCTGTTTTGTTTTGCGGCTCGGGGGTAAGAACTCTGCGACGATTTCCTTTTTGAACCTGGCCCGCAATGTGTATGACATTAAGGTATGATAGGCAGGATCACGAAGTTAGGGAACGGATAAATGACCCGGCCGAGTTCACCACTCTTTCTCCGTGCATTCTCCCCGGCAACTGCACTCCATCCCTTTAGCTTTCTCAAGAGACTCCCTTCCTTCACTGATGGAAAACCAGATGAGCCCCAGGGCGCCGAGCGAGTCGATGAAACCGATGCCGGTGAGCCCGTAGATCAGGCTTGCCGCCAGCAGCACCAGCGACATGTAGATGCAAACCAGCGTGCAGTTGGCGTCGGCAAGGATCGGGGCAGAGTCGAGCGCCCGCCCGACCCGTCGTTTGGCGGTGGTGAGCGCCCACATGGTCAGGATCGAGATGACAGAGATGATCAGGCCCGGCAGCGTGCTCTCTGGCTTATATCCAGTGGCCAGATTATAGGAGGCTGTGACCAGCAGGCCCGCAGCCAGCACGTAGAAACTCGTCGCGGTAATGCGCAACGCTGTGCGCTCGAACCGCGAACGGAACGTTTCCGGGTTGCGGCCAATTCGCAGCACCATGGCGACGATACCGAGGCCTGAGATCACTTCAATGAAGGAGTCGACCCCGAAACCAAAGAGGGTCAGGGACGCGTTTTGCAGACCGAAAAAAACGGATGCCCCTCCTTCGAGGAGGTTGAAAAGTACCGTGAAGTAGCCCAGCCAGAGGGCGTGGCGGAAATATCGTGCAGTTTTCTCAGGCATGGGCCCCCATCTGCCCTTTACGGTCATCGGGACAGGATAGGCCAACGGGGAACGGCGGAGCGCAGCGATATCCAAGACGAGGGCATGCGCTCAACGATTCTGCGCCGGCAATTCCATGATCAGCCTTTCTGTCCCGCGTCGCCATATCAGTGGAGTTGCAGTTTCGCACAGAAATTGACGATTCTTGCCGCCGTCTCCACGCCAGAATTGTCAATCTCATAGGTACACTTGCCCAGCCTACCTTGGAGATCCAATCCAGGCAGACCTGATCATTTTATAGCGATTCGTTCATGCTGACCGGCAAATTCCGCACACTCCTGTGTGACTCTGGATGTCTCAGAGAGCTTGTGGGTAAAGTTTTCGCACGCTACGCCTTTCGTCGTACATGCTCAGGCAAATCGTCGGTGGAAACGGGCAAACAACTCCTCGAGTGCTGCCGAAGCCCCTATGCTCCGGGGACTGCCTGGTGATGTAACATCCCGTGTGGTTATTCTGCAAGCTGACCTGGCCACCTTCCCGAAAGATGAACTAGATCAATACTATCCGCGCTCCTGCCTGAGCTGACAGGACGTCGCGCAGATGGGAATGGCCTATCTCTCCCAATCTAAATTGTAAGCGCATCTAACAGGGCAATTTGAAAAATTTTCAGTATGGCTTCCTCGCCATGATATGCAATAAGTTTCAAACTAAATGCAAAGATTAGAAAACTGTAAACTTTTCCGACACATTTTAGAGATTCCAAAGCCTTTTTTCGATCGTTTGTAACTCGCTGAAGATCTCGGAAGCCAACAGTTCTTGTTTTAGGCCAATCCCGAAGAACACACCCATCATCAGGAGCCGCCAGCGACTGTAGAGACACACGTCTTCTTAGTCAATTCTTCAGAGTGCTGAAACAGGATAGGAATTCGTTCGATGAAAGTTAAGTCTGTGGCACCTATGTCATGGTTAATGCTTTGGCGTTGCACCCCGCCTGTGCATTGGATTATTCTAAGCATCGACCTCCATCTTCCTACGGGGCCTAGCCATGACCGATTTCGCCTTACCTAACTATAAGATTCTGGAGAAACTCGGCCAGGGGGGCATGGGCGAAGTCTTCCTTGCCCTGGATACCCGGCTGAATCGCAAAGTTGCGCTGAAGTTCCTGTCGCAGGAATTTCGCGATGATCCGCAGGCCCGGAAGCGCCTGCTGCGCGAGGCCAGGTCGGCCGCGACTCTCGACCACCCCTTCATATGCAAAGTCTATGAAGCTGTGGATGAAGACGATCAGGCTTTCATTGCCATGGAATACGTGGCAGGCCAAGCGCTGGCGGAAAAAGTGGCGGGAGGCCCTCTGCCGTTGAAGGACCTCCTGGGTGTGGCGATGGAAATCGCCGAAGCGCTCGACGTGGCTCATGACCACGGCATCGTCCACCGCGATCTGAAACCGGCGAACATCATGCTGGGGAGCGGCGGGCACATCAAGGTGATGGATTTCGGATTGGCGAAGCAGGCGCGCCCACTCGCCGGCATGGGCCTCGAGAATGCAACCTCCACCGCCCTGACCGAGGTCGGCGCTGTCGTCGGCACGCTTGACTATATGTCTCCCGAACAGTTGCGGGGAGAGGAAGTGGATGCGCGCGCCGACATTTTTTCTTTCGGCATCATTCTCTGTGAGATGCTTACGGGCCGGAACCCCTTACACAAGCCTTCTAAAATGGAGACGGCCAGCGCAATCCTCAGCAGCCTGCCGGTTTCTCTGCAGCAACTGGACGTATCCCATCCATTTTTGAATCACATCGTACAGAAGATGCTGGAGAAGAAACCCGACAACCGCTACCAGTCGATCAAGGACCTGCTCGCAGATCTGCGGCTTGTGCGCACGGAGAGCATTAGTGGATCAGGGCGGCGGCTGGCTGCCATCATGTTCACGGACATCGTTTCCTACAGCGCTACTGCAGGGCAGGACGAGACGCTGGCCATGGATTTGCTACGTGAGCATTGGCGGCTGTTGCGTCCCGTTTTTGCCAAGCACAACGGGCAGGAAATCAAAACCATCGGCGACGCCTTCCTGGTGGAATTCCCGAGCGCAGTGCAAGCCACTCAATGTGCCATCGAGATCCAGCGCATGCTGTTTGAACGCAACTCCAAAGCCGAGCCGAACCGGCGCATCGTGCTGCGCATCGGGCTGCATCTGGGAGATGTCATTCACCAGCAAAACGACGTGTTCGGCGATGGGGTCAACATCGCCGCTCGCATCCAGCCCCATGCGGATCCGGGAGGAATCTGCATCTCCGAGGATATCGCCAACCAGATCCGCAACAAGGTGGAATTTCCCATTGTGGGATTTGCGGAGAGCCTACAACTCAAGAACATCGACCGCCCCATCCAGATCTTCAGGGTTGCTCTCCCCTGGCTGGAAACAGCCGCGGCCTCTCCTTTGGCAACGCCGGCAGCGGAGCGAAAGCTTGTCTCGCGACGGTTTTTGTCCCGTCCGCGCAAATGGGCGTTCGGTTCCGTTTCAGTGCTCATCGTCATCACGGTTGTCATCATCTTTATCTGGATCAACGGCAGCAAGCCTGTCCTCTCCTTCTCTCCGCGTGAATGGATCCTGATCGCCGATTTTGAGAACCAGACCGGGGAGAATGTCCTCGATCAGTCGCTGAACATGGCGCTCACCGTCTCCATGCAACAATCGCAATATGCGAACGTTCTCTCGCGCTCCCGCATTTCGACAGCCCTGAGAAGGATGAAGAAGCCGGCGGATCAAAAGATCGATGAGGCAGTTGGTAGCGAACTGTGCCAGCGCGAGCACATCCGCGGACTGATCATCCCCGGCATCAGCAAAGTTGGACAAAAATACACGCTCTCCGCCCGGATCGTGGATCCCTATACCGGCGATGCAGTCCGCTCCTATTTGAAGCCGGCGGCGGATCAAGATCAGATTCTGTCGAGATTGGACGCGCTGGCGGCTGAGATTCGCCATGATCTGGGGGAGTCCTTGGCTTCCGTGCGACAGAACAGCCGAGAGCTTTGGAAGGTGACGACGTCTTCTCTCGAGGCTCTTAAGCTGTATACCGACGGCACATCTCTATGGACCAAAGGCGAGTATAGGGCAGCGGTTCAGGTCTATGAGAATGCGGTGAAGCTTGATCCTGATTTTGCCCAAGCGCATTCCGCCTTGGGGATCTGTTACTGCAGCTTTATCTTCAATGACAGAGTCCGGGGGAAGGAACATCTGGAAAAGGCCTTGAAGCTATCCGACCGGGTCACCGAACGCGAGCGTCAGCAAATCCAGATTCAATACGAAGACAATCTGGGCACCAAGCAGAATGCCCTGAATCTCTACCGGATTTATCTCCAGATGTACCCCGACGACACGATGTACCGCTACAACTATGCAAACTCGATCAGGGACAACCTTCAAACGGAGGAAGCTATCGCTCAATACCGGGAGGTCCTGCGGGTGGATCCTAACAATGCTCCCTCATGGATCAACCTCTCAGGGTGCTATCGCACTCTCCAGAACTACCCGGAAGCCCTCAAGTCCTATGCCAAAGCGTTCGAACTGGAGCCGAGCTGGCTGACCAGCGGCAATCTGAATCATGAGTACGGCTACGCGCTGATATTGGCTGGAAAAGCCGCGGAGGCGAGAGAGGTCTTCAACAAGGCCCTCCCGACGTACCGGCAGGGGGCTTTGAGATCGCTGGCTCTGCTGGATCTGCACCAGGGGAAGTATAATAGCGCTCAGAAACAACTCGAGGAAGCCCTGCTTCTGAACATTGCCGCCAAGGCCGGGCAAAGTGAGGCCCGAAACCACCTCTTCCTGTCCATGGTGTTCGACGGGCAGCGCAAAGATGCGGCGCGCCTGCTCGAACTGGACAAAGCCGTCAAAACCCTGGCGGCGATCGGGCCGCAGGTTTGGCTCACGAGCAGAGTCGCAATCAGCTATGTGCGGGCTGGTGCCGTGGCGAAGGCGACTCCGCTCCTGGAAAAGATCCGCAAGGAAGCGGAAATGCAGATCGACCAGCAGAGCAGCGATGTCCATCGTCTGGAGGGAGAACTACAACTGGCGCAGGGAGACCGAACCAAAGCCGTCGAAAACCTGCTCCTGGCCGATCGGGAAAATCCGACGGCCCTCACAATCGAAAGCCTGGCACACGCATATAGGGTTGCAGGAGACACCGCTGCGGCGATTGCTCACTATGAGAAGCTCGTCTCCAAGGAGGAAGCAAGTCTCGGATATGAACCGCAGCAGGACTGGCTGGGCGCGCATTACATTCTGGCAAAGCTGTATCAAAGTCAGGCGCAAAAAGACAAGGCCGCGAAACTGGTGGACAAGCTTCTTCAGCTGTGGAAGGAAGCGGATCCGGACCTACCCCTCCTGAAAGATCTGACGAAGCTGAAAACTGAGCTCGCCGGTTAAAGAATCCAGCAAGCATGCCCCGCCGCGCGCATCGGATATCCTCCTGGCAATCAGGAGAATTGCCCCATCGCGGCAAACTGAGTGTTCCGGGCCAGACCCGAATGCCACTAATTTGAGGGACCCCGAAGGGGTCCAACAGCGGCAGCCCAGGGCGCAAGCCCTGGGAACAGGGGAACAAAGTCAGAGAGCCCTGTAAGGGCGAGACAGCCTGTCTCGCCCTTACAGGGCCGCGTTCGGGCTAATTTCATTTCCCCAGGGCTTGTGCTGTTGGATCCTTTCAGGGTTATTTCCCAGCCCATTATTGTCCGCTGACGCATAGCGAGGTGCCATTCGGATCCCACCTTGGTTTCGGTGTGATGAGTGGGAGAGGAAATGAGGCACGAGATATCCGCTTTCGCTGTGAGCCTCACCTGAGAACCAGGCCTCCGCGCACTTGCCAACGCATTTCCGCAGCCGGGCTATAACGCTCCGGCGTCGCGGAGTTGCTTTTTCATGGCTGTCCAGCACTGGCGGGAGGAGGCTTCGGGCGTCCCTGCACCGCGCCAGTGTGTTTCCAAGGTGACCGTGCCGCGATAGCCGTCGCGCTTCAGCGCGCGGAATTGTCCGACCCAATCGATCAATCCCTGGCCCATGGCTGCCCACTCGAAGCTCCCATCCGGCTTCCGGACGGCGTCTTTGCAGTGCACATGGCCGATCCGGCCCTTGGGCAGCCGGGCATAACCGTCCGGATAAGGTTTCTCACCGCGGAACGCCGCATTTCCCGGGTCCCATGTGAGCTTCAAGTAGGGCGAACGGACCGCTTCAAGGGTCCTCACGGATTCCGCGCCTGTTGCGGTGTTGCACGCATACTCGTTTTCGAGCACCAGCGTGACCTTTTTCTTCCCGGCCTTTGCCGCCGCCTCACGCAATTTGTCGTCGATGGCAGCACGGTAAGGCGCCTGGTTCTCGAGCCGCCAGAAATCGAAGCAGCGCACTCGTTCAGTCTTGAATACCCGGGCCAATTCGAGGACGCGTTCCAGCACAGCGTCCTGCTGCTTGAAGGTGAAATCGGCGCTGAACTGGTCCCGTTGCGAGCTGTACTGAGAGATCGGGGCTCCCGGCCAGTCCACTTTGAACAGCGGGGACGCAATGGCGCTGACACGGAGCTTGTACCGCTCGATCAGGCGCTGCGCTTCCTCGATCTGCTTGGCATCAAGGGCCGTGATGTTTTTGTTCCACAGCTCGCGCAACTCGACCCAGCCGAGGCCGAATTCACTCGCGGCCACCTCGAGGGCATGGCCGAAATCCTGGCTGATTTCGTCGGTCAGAATCGAAAGCTTAAATGGCCCGGATGCCGCCCATGCGCGGATCGGCAACGCCAAACCTGTGCCTACAGCACCAAGAGCCGTGAAGAAGGTGCGACGGGAGAGTTCATGAGACATGGAGGCCTCCGGAGGACATTTCGAATGACGATTGACGAATGACGATTGACGTGTGGGAGCTGACGTGGGGGTGCGGCACGATGATTTGTAGCATGGGCGTGTGCAACTCATAAACTTGGACTGCCTGTTTTCATTGAAATACATGCGGACCCTCTTGCCTGCCCGAAACATCATGGAACGACGATTTGTGCAGCGTTTCACATTATACAACGGCTTATTTCACTTGGTGATCAAATTGCTTGACATGCGGGGCGAACATGCTTAGGCTGGCACTTGTAATATGAAAAGTTCCATTTCGCCGCGCGACACTCATGATACCCCACTGCGCTTCACCTAAAACAACAGATTTGCCCGGCTCGCTTTGCCGGCCTCAGCCTGAGGAACAAGAAGCGGTCATGGCAGAAATGCCTCATCTTCCCAGTCCTGCCGCATTTGCATCCATGAAGCACTCCGGGATGCGGGAAGGGATTCTGACGGCAGGATTTATGCCGGGAGATATTGAGATTTATGGCTCCCAGGTTCTGATGCAGGATTTTTCGTGAGATTGTCCGAGGCCCGTGTCGGTGAACCTGCCTGGCAAGGTTATGACACGGCCTCTGCGAGCATTACGGGGCGTAAGGACGGCCCCGGTTGGAAATGAATAAAGAGGAGGAATCATACGCATGCGCAAATCATCAATTCTGGTTTCGTTCCTGGTGCAATCGCTGGCATTGGGCAATTTCGCCCTGGCGCAGGAGTTCCGGGGGACGATCGCTGGCCGCGTCGCCGATCCGAGTGGGGGTGTGATCCCGGGCGCGAACGTCACCGTCACGGCCGTGGAAACAGCCCAGGTGACGAAGATGCTTACCAACGAAGCCGGGCAATATGTCGCAGCGCTGCTGCCTGTCGGCAAATACCGGCTGGAAGTCGAAATGGCGGGCTTCAAGAAATTCGTCCAGGACAATATCGGGCTCCGCGTCAACGACCGCCTGCAGATTGATGTAAAGATGGAACTGGGCGCGCAGAATCAGGTGGTCACCGTTACGGCAGGCGCTCCGCTTCTCAACACCTCGGACGCTTCCGCCGGTCTGATCGTGGACACGAGACGCCTGATGGAACTTCCCATAGCCCACGGGAACCCGTACCTGCTCATCGGACTCTCGCCGGGAACCAGCATGGATGGAGACCAGAAGCTCAACCGGCCGTTTGAGCCCACCCACATTGTCGCGTATGCCATGGACGGAGCGCGTGCGAACACGAGCGATGTGACCCTCGACGGCGTGGTCAACACGGCACTCGCCAATCCAGGCCAGATCACGGCTTCCTATGTGCCGCCTTCGGATGCGGTCTCGGAGTTCAAAGTGCAGACGGCGTCTTTTGATGCCAAAGTGGGCCAGACCCTGGGGGGTGTCGTCAACATCAGCCTCAAATCGGGCACAAATTCACCGCACGGCACGGCCTTCTATACCAAGATGACGCCGGAGATGACTGCCAACGACTGGTTCGCCAACCGCTCCGGCATCGCGCGCTCCGATGAGAAATACGACCGCTATGGTACCTCACTGACCGGTCCGGTGTTTCTGCCCAAGCTTTACAATGGGCGCGAGAGGACCTTTTTCATGTACGCCTATGAGGGTATGAAGGATGTCCGCCCCCGGGGCGATACGTATACGGTTCCCACTCTGGCGGAACGCAAAGGGGATTTTTCGGAGCTGCTGGCGCTGGGTTCGAAATATCAAATCTACAATCCTCTTACCCGACGAGCGGTCGGCAGCCGCTATCAGGCGGATCCGTTCGTAGGCAACATCATCCCCCCGGACATGCTGAACCCGATCGCCGTGAAAATACTCACGTATGTGCCCCCCCCGCTGAACAGCGGCACGACGGCCGATCACCAGAACAACCTTCCGCGGCCGAACCTGGCTGAAGACACCGACTATTACACCCATGTCTTCCGCATTGACCATGCCTTCAGCCCGAGGAACCACTTTTTCGTGCGCGGCAATGTCTATAAGCGCGACAGCATCTCCAAAGACTATTACCAGTCGAATGCCACGGGCCAGAAGCAGGACTACCTTTCCCGCGGGGGCTCCTTCGATGACGTGCATGCATTCACGCCCACCTTCATCATGAACCTGCGCTATGGATACAACCGTTTCATCCGCCTCACCGTACCGCAAAGCGGGTTCAATCTGGACCTGACGGCTCTGGGCTTCCCGGCTGCGCTGAATAACGCGATTAGCCCGGACCAGCGTATGTTCCCGTATGTCAGAGTCCGCGATTCGGGTACCGTGGACTCGGTGGCATCGCAGAACATCGGTGAACAGAGGTACATGGACACACACTCCATCGTAGCAGCTTTCACCAAGATCCGCGGGACGCACCAGCTCGAATTCGGGACAGAATTCCGGGCCTATCGTCATAACCGCTACAACATCAATTCCACGATGAGCGGCAGCTACACGTTCGACACCACCTACACCAAGGGACCTCTGGATAATGCGACCGCAGCCCCGATGGGGCAGGGAATGGCCGCCTTCCTGCTCGGCATTCCGACAGCGGGCAGCGGCAGCTTCCTGAGGCTGGTGAGCAACTTTGCCGAGCAATCCACCGCTTGGGGGTTCTACGTCCAAGACAACTGGCGCCTGACCCCGAAGCTGAACCTCACCTTGGGATTGCGCTATGAACTCGAAACGCCGGTTGCGGAGCGCTATAACCGCAGCGTACGCGGTTTTGATCCTACTGCCGTCCTGGCGGAATCTGCGCAAGCGGCCGCGAATTATGCTGCAGCCTATGCGCAGTATCCCACTCCCGAGCTTCCTGCCGTGCAATTCAAGGCGCTGGGAGGGCTTCTCTTTGCCGGCGTGAACGGCCAGCCAACCCGCCTGTGGAACCTTGACAAGAACAACTTTATGCCGCGCATCGGCGTTGCCTACAGCTGGAATAACAAGACCGTCATTCGCGGCGGCTACGGTATTTATTATGCTTCCATGGGGGTGCGGCGCACCGATGTGATCCAGAACGGATATGCCCGCAACACGCCATTCACGGCCACGTCGAACAATCTGCCCCCCTTCAATACTCTGAGCAACCCGTTCCCGAACGGCTTGCTGCCCACCGTTGGCTCGTCTTTAGGAGTCGAAACGGATCTTGGGGAGAACATTACTTTCTTTAATACCAATCCCCTCGCTCCGAAGATGCAGCGTTGGCAGATCGGCATCCAGCGCCAGCTGCCACTCCAAACCGTGATGGAAGTATCCTACGTGGGGAACAAGGGGACGGAACTTCAGCCCAGCAACTCTACCTCGGGCGGAGCACTTCCGCATGACCTGAATGCCATTCCCAACCAGTACTTGTCGACCCTGACCACCCGGGATCAGGCCAAGATCGATTACCTTTCACTGCAGATTACCAACCCGTTTTACAAGCTTTTCCCCGGGACCATCGCTAACAGCAGCAAGGTCACGCGAGGAAGCCTGCTTAAGCCCTACCCTCAGTTCGGCACTATTTACTCGAGCGACAACAACGGCTATTCCTGGTACCATGCGATGCAGGTGCGGCTGGACAAGCGCTTTACCCAGGGGCTGACCAGTAATTTCGCCTATACCTGGTCCAAGGTCATGGAGGCGGTCGACTATCAGAACCCGGGCGACCCCTTGCCGTACTATTGCGTTTCGCCGCAGGATCACACCCATCGGATTTCCGCAAGCGGTATCTACGAGCTTCCCTTCGGCCGCGGCCGGAAATTCTTTGCCGCCGTGAATCGGGTTGTCGACGGCTTCCTAGGCGGATGGCAGCTGCAGGCCGTCTATACTTATCAGACCGGTGCGCCCGTCACCTGGTCCTCTCTCAATATCGTATATAGCGGCAATCTCAAAGATATCGCAAGCGACGCCAGGGACGTCGACCAATGGTTCAACCTTGCCGGATTCCTGAGAGATTCCACCCAGCAGCCAAGCTCAACCTACCAGTTGAGCAAATGGCCGATCCGCTTGAACGGCGTGCGCATTGACGGCATCAACAACTGGGATATCTCGTTAATGAAAGTTTTCCGCGTTCGCGAAGGCGTCAGATTCCAGCTGCGCGGGGAAGCCCTGAACGCGATGAATCATCCTAGCTTCCGGACACCGGCCACGAATCCGTACAACCTGGATTTCGGCAAGGTCACGGATACGGCGGCTTTCGGCCGCACGGTGCAGGCCAGTCTCAAATTCGTTTTCTAGCCCGGCACGGGCTGCATCTGGAAACCGCGAAATACCCGAAAGGCACAAAATCTCTTTCGGGTATTTCGTGGGCATCCTGGGGTTTGTTCTTGAGGGAGGGGAATCTTCTATGCCACACAGACTTCATGTGATCAGTGCCCTGCTTGTGATCTTCCTCTTGTCGAGCCTGGCGGCACAGGGCGCGGCAGCTGATGCTCGAAGCTGGGCCGAAAAGCTGGCTGCTTCCGAGATGAAACGTCAGGGCGATTCCCTGTTTCTCGGGAAGAATCCCAAGGCCAAATGGGCCTACGAGACCGGTGTGTTCCTGAAAGGCCTCGAGGCAATCTGGGCCAGGACCGGGGATGCAAAATACTATGACTACCTCAAGGCCGTGATCGATTCCTATCTGGAACCTGACGGCACCATCAAGACTTACAAGCTGGATGATTACAACCTCGACAACATTAATTGCGGCAAGCTGGTTCTCTCCCTTTACCAGAAGACCGGCGAGGAGAAATACCGCAAGGCTGCCTTACTGCTGAGGAAGCAGCTCGAGGACCAGCCGCGGACCAAAGAAGGCGGATTCTGGCACAAAAAAATTTACCCCTATCAGATGTGGCTCGACGGGATTTACATGGCTTCCCCGTTTCTCGCCCAATTTTCGCGCATGTTCGACAAACCGGCGGGCTTCGATGAGGTCGCCAATCAGATCGTCTGGATCGAGAGCCATACCCGCGACAGACGCACCGGCCTCCTCTATCACGGCTGGGATGAAAGCAGGCAGCAAGAGTGGGCGGATCCGAAGACCGGTTGTTCGCAGAGCTTTTGGGGCCGCGCCATGGGGTGGTATGCGATGGCGATCGTGGACATCCTTGATTCCATGCCGGAAAAACACCCTCGAAGAACAGCGGTCATCGACATCTTGAAGCGCTTGTCCAAAGCCGTGGCGAGCTACCAGGATAGCCAGAGCGGGCTTTGGTACCAGGTTGTAGACCAGGGGAAGAGAGACAAGAACTATCTCGAGGCTTCAGCATCGTCCATGTTTGTATATGCACTGGCTAAAGGTGTCCGAAATGGGTATCTGGACAAAGAGTATGCCGCTGTGGCTGCAAAAGGCTACGAGGGGCTCACCAAACACCTGATCAAGGTCGACCCGGACGGAACCGTCAGCCTGACCCAGATCTGCAGTGTGGGCGGACTCGGAGGGCCGCAGAAGCGGAATGGGACCTTTGCCTACTATATGAGCGAGCCTGTGGTTGCGAACGACCTCAAGGGTGTCGGCGCGTTCCTTATGGCCAGCATCGAAATCGATCAGCTCCCCGCCCCCAACAACAGCTACAAAGAACACCCATAGCAGGGTACATTCCCACTATAGGTGTTCTTCGTGGCTGCTTTTTTTTACAGCTTCCTTTTTGACGTTTTCACCCAGCACCACTGCTTGTTTTGCCGGGGAGAGGTTGATGCCGGATAGTTGGATGGCATCGGAGTCTTCACCGTCGACCTGCAAGAAAGGATCGGCATTGTTCGGAACGGCCACATCGGTGAGGGTGATGTTTCTGCTGTGACGAATGGCCACGGTAGGGCTCGCAGGGGTAATGATCCTGGCCTTGGTCAGAGCAATGCCGTCGGCGTCCAGCAGCAGCACGCCTTTGGCGGCTTCGATTACGAGGTTCGTCATCTTGATATTCTGAACGTTGAGTTCGGGCAGTCCCATCACGAGGATGGCACGTGCAGCGCCGCTGCAGACGATGTTCTGGATTTGAAAATCGTGGAAGCGCGGGGTTCGATCGGTGATCGCTTCCTTCTTGCGGCGCTCGGGCGCGACGTTCTGGGCGTTCGATTCAGGGCTGCCGCTTTCGTAGAAGGTGTCAAAAAGAATGGCCTCGTTGGCAATGTCCTTCATTCGAATGTTATCGATGAAAATCCTTTCGATCACGCCGCCGCGCCCGCGCGCCGATTTGAAGCGCAGACCCACATCGGTGCCGCTGAAGAAGCAGTTATTCACGTAGACGTTGCGGGCGCCGCCATAGGTTTCGCTGCCGATCACGAAGCCGCCGTGGCCGTGATAGACCGTGCAATCAGCGATGACGATGTTCTCACAGGCTGCCTCACGGATCGCGCCCTTCTCCACGTTTCCCGGTTTCAGGCAGATGGCATCATCGCCGGCGTCGACGGTGGCGCGATAGACCAGGACGTTGCGGCATGATCCGATGTCGATCCCGTCGGCATTCTGGCCGTACCAAGGATTCCGGACGTTGATCTCGCGCATGACCAGGTCCTCGCATTGCACCGGATGGACCGTGAACCTGGGTGAGTTTTGAAAGGTCGGGCCGTCCAGCAGGATTCTCTTGCAGCGCACGAGGAGCAGCATGTCGGGGCGCAGATACTCGCGCGCCCCGGCGTAATCTTCCGGTGCGAGGTTTTTCTTGGAGGCTGCAAGCGCCGCAAGATATGCCTCGCCGTTCATCGCTTCTTTGGAGGGCCACCAGATCTTTCCGTCCGGAGTGACTACGCCGCCTGAAGTGGTCAATGTCTTCCACTGTGCTGCCGTCAGCTTCTCTATTTTCACCGGCCGCCAAGCATCACCCCAACCATCGAAGGTCCCTTTGCCGGTGATCGCGATGTTCTCCAAGTTGAAGCCATAAATGGGGGATGCGCATGAATACTGGCTCGAATCGGGGCGCTGGATGAGCGGATAATCCTCGAACCGCTGGCTGAACAGCACAACCGCACCCTGCATGACATGCAGATTGATATTGTTTTCCATCTTGACGGGGCCGGTCCGCCAGATGCCCGGCGGCACCAGAACCGTCCCACCGCCAGCCGCGGCGCATGCGTGGATGGCTTCCGCAAAAGCCCGGGTGTTGAGCGTTTGGCCGTCGGCGATGGCGCCGTGATCGACAATGCTTACGGTGCGATCCGGGAATCCGGGAAGTTTGATCTCCGGCATGGCAAATGGCAATCCGGAGGTGTAGGCCTTCACTTCATCGGCAAGCTTCATGCCCTGCTGGGCCGGCGCTTCAGGGATAAACGAACCCATAAATGCCAACCACGCGGCCAACAGATATTTGTTCCTGGCACAGTTCACCATGTTCGTCCTCCCTCTGGAGTGGATCTCCACGCGTAACGATTCGCATGGAATTCGGATTTTGAGGGTATCCCTCCAGGCGGATCGAAGTCAAACAATCTTATCGCAAAGCGAAATATGATGTTGTAGAATGCGAAACGATGAAAGAACAAAGACAACGCCAAGGCATACTTGTATTACACAAGACACTGGACATCCTGGAAACCATCCGCGACAGCCGGTCCGGCCTGGCGCTTGCCGATTTGGCACGCGCCCTGAGCCTGCCGAAACCGACCGCATATCGCATCGTGGCGACACTGGAAAGCCGCGGATGCCTCACACGGACGCCGGCAGGTCATTACCTGATCTCCCGCAAGCTCTTCGATCTGCCGAAGGACGAATCGGAGGAACAGGCGCTTTTGCGGGCGGCGCAGCCGGCCATGGCGCGGCTGGTCGATTCGTGCCGTGAAACGATGAATCTCGGGGTCCTCGACGCGGGAGAGGTTGTGGTGATCAGCACGGTCGAAAGTCCTCAATCGATTCGTATGACTTCCAAGGTCGGTAACCGGCGATATCTCCACTCTACCGCGTTGGGAAAGGTGCTGCTGAGCGGTCTTCCTGAGAAAGAGGTTCAGCGGCTCATACGCATCCAGGGATTGCCCCGGCTGACACCGCGGACGATCGTGACACGGCAGGCACTCGCGAACGAGCTGGACATGGTGCGCCGGCAAGGCTATGCCATGGATAACGAGGAGAACGAACCGGATGGGCGCTGCCTCAGCGCGCCGATCATCGGCGTTGGCGGCCGGATCGTCGCGGCGCTGAGCATCTCCGCGCCGATCTTTCGCATGGACATGTCGAGAGCTCGGGCTCTCGCGGGCGAATTGGTCGAAGCCTGCCGTGGGATCTCCCGCGACATGACCTCGAAGGCCTGATACGAATAGCGCGCATCAACAATAATGCAGTGACTCGCTGCCAAGGCATCAAACCCCATGAGGTCCGGATAAGCAGGGCAGAGCCCTCGATCCTTAACGGGATATCCGCTCCGCAACTGACAACGAAAGAGAGATGAGTCATGAAAAGAATGGCTGGATTTCTCATAGTCCTATTTGTCTTTGGATTGCAGATTCAGAGCAGCCCTCCGCAAAGCAATTCACTGACGATCAAGGCCCAAAACGAACTGGATATGGCGCGATCGAGCGAGACGGTCGTGGTCACGGCGCAAGACCTTTTGAAATTCGTGAAGGTATCCGATTGGAAAACAACCCATGTCACCGAGGTGGGAACGGGGAAAGAACTGGTCCGCCAGAACATCGACATGAATGGGGATGGCACGATGGACCTGCTTTTGTTCCAGTCGGATTTCAAAGCGGGGGAAACCAAATCCTTCGTTGTGAAAGCGGGCGATCTGCAGATCCCGGCCAAGGATCAATTCAAGGCATACGGCCGCTTTGTGCGCGAGCGGTATGACGATTTTGCCTGGGAAAACGATCGTATCGCCCATCGGATGTACGGCAAAGCTTTGGAAACCTGGCAAGCGGAGCCGCTGACCAGCAGCGCCGTGGATATCTGGACCAAGCGCGTCCGCCGGTTGGTGATCAACGACTGGTATATGGTGGATGATTACCATGATGACCATGGGGAAGGCGCGGATTTTTACTCCGCCGGTACCAGCCGCGGTTGCGGCGGCAGCGGCATCTGGGAGAACGGCAAACTGTTTGTGTCGCGCAACTTCATCGACACCAAAGTGATCGCCAACGGACCCCTTCGGGTGGTTTTCGAGCTGACCTATGCGCCCTGGGACGTAAACGGGCGCAAGATTTCCGAAGTCAAACGCGTGACGTTGGACGCGGGTCAGAACTTCGATCGCTTCGAGAGCTATTATAAGTCTGTGCCGGACGGCCAGATTACCTACGGGATCGGGATTAAAAACTTCGGCGCGGCGTCTGTGCAATCGAATCGGCAGGAAGGGTGGCTGCGCACGTGGGAACCGCTGCAGAAGGGCAAATCCGGGAATTTGGGTTGTGCGATCATTTTAGATCCAGGTGCGCTCGTGGAGTTCACCGAGGCAGATGGCAATTGCCTGGTGATCGCAAAGGTTCCCGCCGGCCAGCCGGCCAGCTATTATGCGGGCTTTGGCTGGGACAAGAGTGGAGATTTTGCGAATATGAATGATTGGGATGCTTATCTTCGCCAATTCACGAAGAGACTGCGTTCGCCTTTGAAGATCTCCATATCGCCCCAGTAAAACTTGGCGTACGAAAGTGGGCGCCGGGCGCCGCACGAGGAGGATTCCAGGGACATGATTACTGACGACTTTAAACTGGTTGGGAAAGCAGCCATTGTGACGGGCGCGTCGCGCGGCCTGGGGCAAGCCATGACGATAGCACTGGCGGAAGCGGGCGCCGACGTGGTCGCGGCTGACATCGGGAAAAGCGCAGAGACGCGCGATCGCATCCAGGCGTTTGGCAGGCGGTGTGAAATTGTGGAAGTCGATGTGGCTGCGGCGGGAGCGGCACAGATGCTGGTCGATAAGACACTGGCGGCTTTCGGCCGACTCGACATTCTGGTCAACAATGCCGGCATCATCCGCCGCGCCCCGATTCTCGAGTTCACGGAAAAGGATTGGGACGATGTCATGAATGTGAACATCAGGGGCCTGTTCCTTCTCAGCCAGGCTGCGGCTCGCGTGATGGTCAAGCAAGGCCGCGGAAAGATCATCAACATCGCATCGATGTTGTCGTTCCAGGGCGGGATCCGTGTCCCTTCCTACACGGCATCGAAGAGCGCCGTGATGGGGCTGACGCGGCTCCTGGCCTGCGAACTGGGTCCGCAGGGGATCAACACCAACGCGATCGCACCCGGGTATATGGCCACCGATAACACCAAGGCCTTGCGCGAGGATCCGGAGCGGAACAAGGCAATCCTGGAACGAATTCCCATGGGGCGCTGGGGTACGCCGGAAGACCTCCGCGGCATCGTGGTGTTTCTGGCTTCCGCCGCATCCGACTACGTTAACGGATACACGATCGCCGTTGACGGCGGCTGGCTGGCACGGTGAGATAACATGCGCGTCTTGGAACGAATAGGCAATGTGCGCATCGTCCCGGTGGTTGTGCTCGAACGGGAAGAGCTGGCGGAACCGTTGGCAGAATCCCTGCTCCGCGCGGGGCTGGACGTGATGGAGATCACTTTCCGCACCGTGGCTGCGGCAGAGGCAATTCGCAGAATCGCCGCACGATTCCCGGAGATGCTGCTGGGCGCCGGCACATTGCTGGAGCCGGATCAGGTCAGGCAAGCCGTCGAATCGGGCGCCCGTTTTGCTGTGGCCCCGGGATTGAACGAACGTGTGGTTGCTGCCGCACATCAAGCCGGCATTGAAATGGTGCCGGGAGTAATGACTCCGTCCGAGGTGGAAAAGGCCTTGAGCCTGTCGTGCCGCACGCTCAAGTTTTTCCCGGCCGAGCAGGCCGGAGGGGTGGCCATGCTCAAGGCGCTTGCGGGACCTTATGGCCATACGGGCGTGCGTTTCGTCCCTACGGGCGGTATCAACGCGTCCAACATGCTTTCCTACCTCGAGCTGCCATTCGTGGCCGCCGTCGGCGGTTCATGGATGGTCGAGAAGAAGCTGATCGCCGCCAAAGACTGGAGCCAGATCGAGCATCTGACGCGTGCCGCCCTGACCGCAGCAAGAAAGCCCCAGGCCGACACAGATCAAAGATAACATCTCTGTACTGCCTTGCACTATTTACGAAAGAAAGGGCCAAGAAGTCGTCGACTGTCCGCAATTTTCTGCGTGCTTAGCGCACAGACTCTTCGGTTGCCATTATGCCACTTTGTATTCTTCCTGGCAGGTTTTTGCCCATAACGAATCGTGGCTGTAATCCGTAAATTGCATCGTTCGATCACAACCTTTTGACGACTGCCGATTCCGAAGCCCCGCCGACGAAAGCAACTTCCTTTGCTGCACGCGTGAGCCGGTTGGTAATCAAGCTGATGTCACGGACCTCTGCACCTTTGATTTCGAGGAATGTGCCGGTATTTTCGCCGGCAGCGCAGGACTGGATCAATCCGTCACTCACCCTTTCGAGTCGTATGGATGGCTGGTCTTTCTGGGGATTTCGATCTGCGAATCGGTGGATCTCGAGTCCATGCACATCGGCCACCTCCAGTGCGGATCCCCTGGCCACGTTGATCTGGAGGTTGTCAAAGATCATTCCTGTGACATTGGAACACGAGATCCCCGAGCCGGCGCCGTTCACCACGAAGTTGCTGACGCTGAGGCCCTGCACGGGCATCTCGGGCAGGCCTTCAATCAGGGCCGCGCGTTTTACATCCGTCGCGGTAATGTTGCTCAGATGAATATTCCGGAAGATGGGCGTCCCTTCGTCGACGGGCTGAGGGGTGCGCGGATCGCTGGCATTGTAGAGCATGGTAACTGAAATGGCGTCGCCAACGCCGCGCATCACGAAGTTTACCGCGCGGAAATTCTCCACGATGTTCCCGCGGCTTCTGGCCGTCTTGAACCGCAGCCCGCGATCGGTGCCTTCGCAGACGCAGTTGCTAACGGTAACATCGCGCACTCCGCCGGAAGTCTCGCTGCCGATGCCCACGCCCCCGTGCCCGCGCGCGAACACGCAGTTGGTCACGACGATGTTTTCGCTGGGGATATTCTTGCCGGTCTTCTGGAATTTGTAGCCCGACTTGATGGTGATGCAGTCATCGCCGACGCTGATGTAACAGTTCGAGATGCGCATGTTCCTGCAGGAATCCGGGTCGATGCCGTCGGTGTTGGGTGCATCCGCAGGGGAATGGATGGTCACCTGGTCGATGACGATGTTATCGCAGAGAACCGGATGGATGTTCCACGACGGAGAATTGAGAACCGTCAGCCCACTGATCAGGACATTCTTGCAGCGATATAGATTGATCATGCGCGGGCGTCCCCACTTGAGCGGGGACCCGGGGGGATTTTCCGGTTCGCGCTCTGTGAGACCGAGCTTTCTGCGCATTTCGGTTACGACGCGGAAGGCCTTCCACCAGGCGTCGCCCTGGCCGTCGATGATGCCGCGGCCGGTAATGGAAATGTTCTCCAGGTCGTGGCCCGTGAACATGGATGCATACACCGTACGATCGATCCCTTCCCAGCGTCCGGCAATGGCAGGCACCTTTTCGAAGGCGGTGCTGCCCAGCAACACGGTTCCGGAGGGCACCTCCACGTGGACATTGGTCTTCAGGAAGATCGGTCCGGTAAGGAATCTGCCTGCTGGGAATACCACCCTGCCGCCGCCCGCCTGTGCGCATGCGTCCACGGCTTTCTGGATGCCTGCGGTGCAAAGCGTCTTTCCGTCGCCCACGGCGCCGAAATCGACGACATTGAAAAGTAGCGTCGATTTGGCCGGTTGATTCTGTGCGGCTGCGTCGCTACGTTCTTCTGTTGAATAAGCCAGCGCGGGCACGCCCAAGGCTGCTCCCACCGCGAACCGCTTGATGAACTCCCGACGCGCGTTATTTTCTTCCATCATTTTCACACTCCTGCTCCAATAATTTTGAACTCGCAAAGTAGGCTCCGGCCGCCGAGGCTGTCTTAAAACTGTGGGTCCTGGAGGGACGCCGAGAAAGTAGCCGGGGGCGAGCCGCGCAGCGGCGCTGCCCCCGGCTACGGCAGGCACGGTACAAGAGCCCTCCTAAGGAACTTGAATTGATACATTGCACGGATGTTGAGCTGTATCAATATGATAACCGATAAACTCAATAGCACGTCATCAGCCAAGTTCCCTTCTCGTTGGGAACACCGCAGGTGGGCTTGTTGCTG
>JBGQNR010000095.1:0-21965 GCA_041501225.1 Acidobacteriota bacterium | reverse complement strand
GCTTTCCCGTGCGCCTCGCGCAAAGATGTTGCAGCGCATAGCGCTGTGCCCCTGCGGAGGAAGTGAGAGCGCATGTACGAAAACCTTTCTGCGTTTATGACCTTTGCGGTCTTCGCGGTTTTTGTTCACCTCTTATGTCGCTATGTATAATATCACCTAGCTCTTCCCCAGCTCACGGATTGCGCGTCCGACCGCTTTGAGGTTCGGGACGCGCATTTCCTCATATTCGCGCGAGACGACGATACCGCCAGCCCCGCCCTCGAAGGCCTTTAAAGTTGCCTGATAGATCCTTTCGGGATCCTCTGGCGGGCTTCCGGGGACATCAAAGCCAATGCCCGAGTAGATCTTCGTCTTGCCGTTCGCCGAGGCCACGCTGCGTTTCGTTTCGCGATACACGTAATCCGGCGTGAAACCCTTCCGCCCAAGCTCATCGACCTTCGGCTCGACGTTTTTGTCGTAGCCGAAGAATGCATAATAGATATCCAGCGATTGTGCAAGAGAAAGCTCGCTCAGGATGGTTCGTTGGAAGCGCTCGAGATACCAGGAGCGGATCCGCCCCGCCAGCACCTCGTGGTAGAGGATGAGTTTGATGAAATCGGAGTAGGGCGCCATCTCCTCGTAGCTCATCTCGGCGCGATAGACGAGATCCCAGCTCGAAGGCTGGTGGTCGATATGCCAGCCAACCTGCGCCGTGGGCTTGACGGCCTTGATCGCGTCATACATCCCCTTCATGACTTCCTCGCGCGCCAGGCGATACTGGTATTGCCAGGCTAGGATCTCGGGATAACGGATGAGGTGCCTCAGGAAAACCGTGAAAACACCCTCGGGAGGCTTAGGATCTCCCGCCATCAGCTTGCGCACGTATTCAAAAAGCTTTTTGAAGCCTTCGCGCGCGCGCTCGGGATCAATGCCCTTCGCCTTTCCGCGAGCGATACAATGCTCGCAGAAGCAGGTCGGCGGTGTGTCGTTCCAGGGCAGAATTACGTTCATGAGCGGTCCCATGCGCTCCGCCCCCCACTGAAATCCATCCAGGTCGTAGCTGCGGAACATGTCCTCGACCACTGCGGCCCAGAAGTTCTTGTAGTCGGGGTTCGTCCAGCAGCCGATGCGGGTACGGTTGCCATAGACATCGGTGGTAACGACGCCGGCAAAATTTTCAATCGCGCTGCCGGAACTCTCCAGGATGCGCGCATAGACCTTCATGCCGCGCCGCCGCGCCGGCTCGACCATTTCGGCGAAAAGGTCTCGGTTGGCGTATTCAACGCTCGGATCCGCAGGCCGGATGCGCAGACGAGTGTTCCGGAAATATTGAACGTGATGTCTGACCCAAACGGAGGGCAACGGGCTGCGATTCACTCGCGGCGGTTTGCCGTGATCGCCGGCCAGTGCGTTGGCCGGCTTGCGCAGATCGCCATGAAAGGCGTGGCTGTAAGTGAGCACGGCATTAATGCCCGCGGTTTCCTGGATCAGATCGAGACAAGGCTCGATGCCCTCGTCAAGGATTGTGTGCGGGCCCATCTGAATGCCGTTGAAGAGCGCCGGCGGTGCACTTCGCGGCACTCTCAGGCCGGCAGGGGCGGCAACGGTTCCAGCCTGGGATTGTACAGACTCCGGCCGGGCGAAGCCAGCTTCGGCTGCGGTCAGCGCCACAGCAACATTCCGCATGAAATCGCGACGAGGCATCCCTGGTTTCCGGGACCCGGATTTTGTTGATTTCCTCATGATAGCCATACCTTTCTTGTCTTCATTGTTTCAGTCAGGATCGGGCTTGCCGCGGTCCAGGCAAAAGGGATCAGAAAGCCATCCGTATTCGTAATGGGTCGAACACAAGAATCCCCCTCTATATCTCAGCAATGAAATCCGCGTCCTGCACATGGCCGCCACGATCCTATCTCGACCTGCGTCACCAGGCAACAAATCATCGCGGATCAGGCAGCAGGTGCAATATACTGGACGGGAACGCGGCATTGTGGATTTGTTGAACGGAGGAGGATTGTGAAATATAGAAGCTTGGGGAGAACCGGTTGGGAGGTTTCAGAAATCAGCTTTGGCGCCTGGGCGATCGGCGGCGCCTGGGGTCCGGTCAATGACGCCGATTCGCTCGATGCCCTGCGGATCGCGCTCGACGATGGGATCAACTTCATCGACACTGCCGACGTGTATGGCGACGGGCGCAGCGAGCGCTTGATCGCGCAGATTTTAAAGGAACGGCGGGATCGCGTTTACGTGGCCACCAAGGCCGGCCGCCGCCTCGAGCCGCATGTCGCCTCAGGGTATTCACGCAAAAACCTGACGGCCTTCATCGAGCGCAGCCTCAGGAATCTGCAAGTCGAGGCCATCGACCTGATCCAGCTTCACTGCCCACCGACGGAAATTTATGATCGCCTCGAGGTTTTCGGCATCCTCGACGATCTCATCAAGGCCGGGAAAATACTCTTCTATGGCGTCAGCGTTGAGAAGGTGGAAGAGGCCATCAAGGCGCTTGAGTTTCCTGATGTGCAATCCGTGCAGATCATCTTCAACATTTTCCGGCAGCGGCCGGCCGAGCTGTTTTTCAACCTGGCAAGGGAGCGACAGGTGGGCATCCTGGCGCGCGTCCCTCTCGCAAGCGGTTTGCTGAGCGGCAAAATGAGCGCAGCCAGCACCTTCCCAAAAGACGACCATCGCAATTTCAACGCCCGAGGTGAGGCTTTTGATGTCGGCGAAACCTTCTCGGGAGTGGACCTCCCAACCGGCCTGGAAGCCGTCGAACGCCTACGTGCGATGGTCTCCCGCGGCGCGACCATGTCGCAGTTTGCCCTGCGCTGGATTCTCATGTTCGATGCCGTGACCTGCGCAATTCCCGGCGCGAAAAACCGCGCACAAGCCCGTGAGAATGCCGGTGCATCCGCCCTCCCTGCGCTCAGTGAACAGGAAATGGCTCAGATCCGCGCTCTGTATGAGGAAATGATTCGCGACAAGGTGCACCAGCGCTGGTAGTCTCCGGAGGTGGAAAATCCTCACGCCGGCAGCGGACCTCATCGGATACAACCATATGGAAACAGGAGATTTCGAGCTTACCCGGAACTTCGAACCATGCCAGCAGCTCTTGCCGAGCCGGGAAACCCGATGCCGGACCTCAGACTGCTTTGGTCGTCTGAGCAGCCCACTGCGCCGCCATTCCTACATCCTATTTATTAAGATTATCGCGCATTTTTAACCGAGGGCGCGCGGGGGCACAAGCTAAAAGTGCTGCAATATCGAATTTGGTCGCAGCGCTCCGGACCCCGACCCTGCTAAAATGGGAGCGCGCAGCCACCATGCAGAAAATACAGAGGATGCTCTTTCAAATCCGCTATGTCTTGGCGCCCATCTCGCGAGGAGGACCTGAGACGCGGCGCGGAGGGGACGGAACGCGCCGAGTGCCAGATGACACGTTATGAGAAAAACTAAAATCGTTTGCACCATCGGCCCGGCCAGCTGCAGCGAGGAGAAATTGGAGGCTTTGATCCTCGCGGGCATGGATGTGGCCCGCTTGAACTTCTCCCATGGAACCCATGAGCAGCATGGCCAGGTGATCAGCGCCGTGCGTGCGATCAGCGCGCGTCTGGGGCGCTCTGTAGCGATCCTGCAAGACCTCTGCGGCCCCAAAATCCGTACGGGCGCGCTGCAAGGCGGAACCGCCGTGAACCTGGTGGAAGGGGCGGAGATCACGGTCACCACCCAGCCGGTGGTGGGAAATTCGTCGCTCCTCGCCACTACCTATTCTCACCTGCCCGCCGACGTCCACCCCGGCGACCGGATCCTCCTGGCCGATGGGTTGATGGAGTTGCAGGTGCTTGCCACCGAAACGACTGCCGTCCGCTGCCGGGTGGTGCACGGCGGGCTGCTGGGCGAGCACAAAGGCATGAATCTGCCGGGGGCCAAAATCAGCGCGCCGGCCGTGACGGAAAAGGATATCGCCGACCTGGACTTCGGCGTTGCTCAAGGGGTGGATTACGTCGCCGTGAGTTTTGTGCGCCAGTCCGAGGATCTGCGCCAGGTGCGCCGCCTGCTTCAGGAACGCCAGGCGGACATGCCGGTAATCGCAAAAATAGAAAAGCCGGAGGCGGTCCAGAACCTGGAAGCCATCCTGGATGCCTGTGAGGGGGTTATGGTTGCCCGTGGCGATCTGGGGGTAGAAATCAATCCTGAGAAGGTGCCCATCCTCCAGAAGCAGATCATCGAAGCAGCCAATCGGCATGGCGTGCTGGTGATCACTGCTACCCAGATGCTGGAATCCATGATCAGCAGTCCCAGGCCTACCCGCGCGGAAGCCAGCGACGTGGCGAATGCCATCCTGGACGGCACGGACGCCATCATGCTTTCCGGAGAGACGTCGGTTGGGCTGTACCCCGTTGAGGCAGTGCAAATGATGGGGCGCATCGCCCTCGAGGCAGAAGCCAGCGGCCGGGGCTGCCCGGTAGTCGAACGCGGGCGCCGTGGGTACCCTCAGGCGATTGCCCATGCGGCCTGCTCTATTGCCAGAGACCTGGAACTCAAGGCCATCTGCGCCTTCACGCAATCGGGCTACACGGCGCGCCTGGTTTCCAAGGAACGGGCCACCGTGCCCATCCTGGCTTTCACCCACAATCGCCGCGTTTACAACATGGCATCGCTTTATTGGGGTGTGTCGCCGCTGCTCGTGGATTTTGTCGGCGATTTCGATGACTTGTTCCGGTGCGTCGAGATGGAGCTCACCTCCCGCGGACTGGCTGCGCCGGGGGATTCGGTGGCCGTTCTGGGCGGCATGCCCGCAGCTGCCAAGGGTCCGACCAATTTCCTGAAAATTCAGCGTGTGGAAAGTAAATAGGGCCACAAGGCACGCACAGCAACAGTCAAAAAAACTCAACGCGGAGGCCGCGGAGACCTTATAGCGTAATGACTCCAGAGAATTGTTTTCCTTGGGACGTTCATTCTCCCTCGGCGGCTTCTGCTCCGAAAATTGGACCCATGGCGGTGCCGATCAACTCGTCGATTTCTGTGCCGCCCTTTCAGGGCTTGAGATTTCCGGACCTCTACCCAGGGCTTGCGCCCTGGGCTGTGCTGTCCCGCCCTTTCAGGGCTAAGCATTTCACCACTGCGAAAACCTGGAGGGGCTAAGCATTTCACCACTGCGAAAACCCGGAGGGGCTAAGCAGTTCACCACTGCGAAAACCTGGAGGGGCTAAGCATTTCACCACTGCGAAAACCTGGAGGGGCTAAGCAGTTCACCACTGCGAAAACCTGGAGGGGCTAAGCATTTCACCACTGCGAAAACCCGGAGGGGCTAAGCAGTTCACCACTGCGAAAACCTGGAGGGGCTAAGCAGTTCACCACTGCGAAAACCTGGAGGGGCTAAGCAGTTCACCACTGCGAAAACCTGGAGGGGGTGGCGCAGCAAAGCCCAGGGCGTGAGCCCTGGGATCAGGGGATCGGGCTGGCCAGAGCCCTGAAAGGGCGGCACAGAAAAAGCGCGATGAGAGCACAACATTTTCATGCATATGAGTGCACCCCCGGTGCATGCGAGACTGCGTTGAGCGTTTTGAGATCCTTGACTGATAGTAGGCCTTGGCTGGTAAGTAGTACGAATTTGAATATTTGGATCACGATCTGCGAGTGCCCGGTGACGGCTTGGTAGAGAGCGCCCGGGCCTCATTGTGCAGGGGGGAAGAAAATGAAACGAAAGCAATGGCTGGACATGGCCATTCTGATATTTGGCGGCCTCTCGTTTGTAAGCCTCATCTGTTACTTCCTGGCGTTGCACGATATCTGGCACGATTATGCCAGTCCTGAAGTGTGGTCCAGGGCTGGACAAACTCTTCCTGCCTGGTACGACCCGGTGAATCGATGCCCGGGGGAGTGGGGCATCCTCCAGATAGGTTTCCCACTGATGTTGATCTTTCACATCCTTCTGTTCGTGCGCCGGATGCTAAAAACGGATGAAGGGACCTCCGTCCAGCCTTCGGCTCCTGCGGCATGAGCGCCCATCATTGGATCACACTGGGGTATGATGCCGGCCGGAGATGCTGGTCCGGCAGCGTGGGAATGAACTCTCATTGCCGCATTCGCCTTCTGCAACCTGGCACAACTCAAACGGTGGCATTGTGGAATTGATTGCCGTGCAAGGCTTGCGTACTCTGAAAATGGACTTGGTGGTTACGCTCGCTCTGGCCTCCCTATTCTTTTACCTGGGCTCCAAACTCACCCATAAGATCGGATTCTTACGGCGCACAAGCATTCCCGTGCCGGCGGTCGGCGGCCTGCTGTTTGCGCTGCTGGCTCTCGGGTTGCACCTTCATCTGGGGCTGAGCATCGACACCACACTGCGGGCGCCTTTGCTGGTCGCCTTCTTCACCACCATCGGATTCAGCGCCACCCTCGGCCTCCTCCGGGCAGGCGGCAAAATGATGCTGTTGTTCTGGGCCATCGCAACCGGCACAGGTGTCCTGCAAAATATCATCGGCTCTGCTGCCGCCAAAGCCCTGGGTGCGCCGCCGCTGTTGGGTCTTATCTGCGGTTCCGTCACGCTCACCGGCGGTCCGGCTACCGGTATTGCTTTCACGGAGACATTTGAAAAGCTGGGTGTGGCAGGCGCGGGCAGTCTGATTATGGCCTCCGCAACTTTTGGGATTTTCGTAGCGAGTCTCGTCGGCAACCCGGTCGCCTGCGCACTGATGCGCAGCTTCAAGCTCAAGGCGACACCGGCACCCCCGGTGACCGCCGCATCTTCCGCACCCATCCCCGCCCCGGGTCTGACCACCGGCATCCTCATGCGCAATTTGCTGCTGCTGTTCGCAGTCATGGGGATCGGGTCAACAATTGGCGCCGCTGTGCAGCGCATGGGGTATATCCTGCCGGCTTTCATTTGCCCGATGATCCTGGCGGCGATCCTGCGCCTCGTCGACGACCGCTACCGCCGGGTCCGGCTCAACGCTTATGCGATGGAAACTCTCGGCTATCTCTCGATGAGCTTCTTCCTGGTCATCGCTTTGATGGATCTGAAGCTCTGGCAACTGGCTGAGCTGGCCGCTCCGATGCTGATCATCCTCGGACTGCAAACGGTCGTCACCTGCTTGTATGCGGTGGTGACAACCTTCCTTCTCCTGGGCCGCGACTACGAGGCCGCCGTTTCCACGAGCGGCCACATCGGGTTCGGCCTGGGGATCACAGCGAACGCGGTGGCCAATATGCAGGCGCTGGTCGAACGGTTCGGCCCCGCGCCCCGCAGCTTCCTCATTGTCCCGCTTGTGGGTGCATTCTTCATCGATCTCTCCAACTCCATCGTCATTACTCTGTTTGCCAACTTCCTGCGCTAGGAAAGACCAGGCAAATTGAAGTGTGCCGAACTGTGTTTGCCGATCACACGATTGAGTAGCCGTCGGGGATTTGCGATAATAGGGTTGATGTCCGGATCCTGGAGGTAACCGCGGGATGCGGGTGATGTACCCGTTTTTGCAGTCAATATCAATTGGAGGTTCCCATGCCCAAAAAGCCTACCCATGCCGATGCTGAACTGATTCTAAAACTCTACGAACTGCGCCGGGAAGCCGAGATGCGCAAGGCCCGCCAGTGGTGGTCCATGAAATTCTGGCCCGACAATGCCGAAGACTTCATGAAAGTGACGATGGCAGCCGGCATGCAGGAGAACAACTGGCTGCGCCAGGTCTTAGGCTATTGGGACCTCGCGGCCTCGCTTGTGGTTCACGGCACACTGAGTGAAGCGCTGTTCCTGGAGCCATCCTTCAGCGGCGAGATGTTTCTCATCTATGCCAAGCTCCTTCCTTTCCTGAAGGAGCTGCGCGAAAAAATGCAGAATCCGAATTTCCTGATGAATGCCGAGAAGGTCATCAAAGGGTCTAAAGCCGGTCGCGAAAGGATGAAGTTTTTTGAGCAGCGCGTGGCCGCACGGCGCAAAATGATGAAAGAAGCCGCAGAAAAAGCAGGCTAGTGTAGTGCGCCCGAAGTCCCCCAATGTCAAGAAGTGTTGGACGCACTACACTATACATGACGACCTGAATCGTGAGCTTTTTTTGAACCACGAAGACCGCGAAGAGCGCATGTACGAAAACCTTTCTGCGCTTATGACCTTTGCGGTCTTCGAGGTCTTCGCGGTTTTTGTTCACCACTTATGTCGCTATGTATAGATATATCCACGATGCCGGCATCATACATTTGACGATGCACGGCGGCGGCTTCCTGTGGATGTCATCATACGGGAGTGTGCCCCGCGAGCTTCCATTTGTTCCTCCTGCGTCATCTTTGCCCAACAGTCGTTGCAGATTGACGCCGCCTTGAAATAATAAAGCGAGGGATACTCGTTTCCGCATTTGCTGCAAAACATATCTTCCTCCCGGTCCGGAATGTTGGAATGGCAAGAACTTGCATGTGAGTAGTACCTAGCGTTCGAGGGTCAGGGAACCGCTCAGCCGGTAGCTCGATCCGGGGCGTGTCTTGATCTCAACTTCCTTTTGGCCGCAGCGTATCTTGCACGGGCCCCCGAATTTAGTGCGCAGGGCCGCCCCAGTCAGCTTCCCGTCCTTCCAGGCGATGTCCAGCTCCACGCCGCCGCGTGCCCGCAAACCGATGGCTCGCCCCTCGGGCCAGGCATCGGGCAAAGCAGGCAAAAGACGGATCACGCCATTGTGGCTCTGCACCAGCATCTCTGCGATTCCGGCGGCGCCGCCGAAATTGCCGTCGATCTGGAATGGTGGATGAGCATCGAACAGGTTGTCGTAGCTGCCACCCGCGAACTGAACCCCTTCGACTCTTCTCTGCCCGGCTGCGGGCGACAGCAACAGGGACAACAAGCGGTGCGCTCGATTGCCGTCTCCGAGCCGCGCCCAGAGGTTGATCTTGAATGCGAGCGACCAGCCGGTGGAGATATCGCCGCGGGCTTCGAGCGATTTTCGTGCGGCGGCCGCCAGATCGGGTGTCCCATCCGGCGTGATTTCCGAACCTGGATAGAGGCCCCACAAGTGGGAAACGTGGCGATGCGTAGGCTCGGGTTCTTCGTACTCCTCGAGCCACTCCATGATTCGCCCGTCCGAACCGATCCGTGTTGGAGCCAGGCGCGAGCGCTTTTCCGCCAGTTCCCGGCGGAAATCTTCGTCCACGCCCAACATGCGCGCGGCCACGATGCAGGCGTCAAAGAGATAACGCAGCAGCTGCATGTCGACCGTCGGCCCCATGCAAACATGCGCTACCGACTGGTCGGGGAGGCGATAGCCGTTTTCGGGTGAATTTGCGGGAATTGTGACCAGCCATTTGTGCCTAGGTTCTTCGACGAGCATATCGGCATAGAAGCGCGCCGATCCCTTCATGATCGGATAGGCCCACTTCAAGAAGGCATCGTCCCTCGTATAGAGGTAATGGTCCCACAGGTGCTGGCACAGCCAGGCGGAACCGCTGGTGGTTGAGCCCCAGGACGCGGCTTCCCCAGGCGCAGTAAATCCCCAAGCGTTCGTGATGACGTGCGCCACCCAGCCGCGGGCCCCATAATAGAGCCTGGCCGTGCGCGCGCCCGGCTCCTGCAACGAAGCGATCAGCGAAAACAGCGGCTGGTGCAGATCCGACAAGTTGCCGACTTCGGCAGGCCAGTAGTTCATCTGGACATTCACATTGAGATGCCAATCGCCGTTCCATGGAGTGTCCAGGGTGTCGGCCCAAATCCCCTGGAGGTTTGCCGGCAGGCCACCCGGCCGCGAGGAGGAGATGAGTAGATATCGGCCAAACTGAAAATACAACGCGGCAAGCCCGGGATCCCGCGCACCTCCCGCTGCCGATTCAAGGCGCATCGGAGTTGATTGCATTGCGGCCGCCGCATTCCCCGGCCCGAGTTCAAGCATGGTCCGGCGGTAGTAGCCCTGATAATCCCTCACATGCCGGGCAAGTAGGGCGCCGTAGGAATTACGCGCCGCTTTGTTCATATCATCCAGGCAGGCAGCCGTCGGATCGGCGGTCCGGCGGCCCGCGAATCCCTGATAGTCGGTTGCCGCAGTCACCAGCAACAGCACCTCATCTGCATTCCGAACATGCACCGTCCTGTCTTCGACCGTAACTTGGCCACGGAGGTTCAGCACCCGCACGCGCGCGGCGAATTTCGTGCCGTTGCCGTCGGTACCGTTGTTGAGTCTTCCGGTCATGAAAAGGCCGTTGGCCCCTTCCGCGGCAACCGTAGCCCGCTCGCTGCGTTCCAACTGCAGATCGAACGTCAGTGCACCCGGACTGCCCGCATTGAGACGGATGACAATCGCCTGATCCGGCGAGCTGACAAGAGCCTCGCGCCGGTATTTCACACCGCCCTGTTCGTACTCGACGCGCGCAACCGCATCCGCAAGATTAAGCTCGCGCCGGTAATTGCGCACCTCGGCGGCGCCCGACGGGAAGATCATCCGCAGGTTGCCCAATACCTGATAGGAGCCATAAGGCACGTCCTTTCCGCGCGCCCTGGCCGATCCCACACCACTGCACGTGAAGTGTTCGTAAACCAGTTTTTCGGCTTCGACATTCTTGCCCGCCAGCAGCAAGCGGCGGATTTCGGGCAGGTACTGTGCGGCATCGGGACGATCAGCATCCTGCACCGATCCCGACCACATCGAGCTCTCGTTCAGGACAATGCGTTCTTCGTTGACTCCTCCGAAGATCATTGCGCCGAGGCGGCCGTTTCCCAGGGGCAACGACTGAGTAAACTGCGCGGCAGGAGACTCGAACCTGATGACCGCATCCGCCGCAGTGCCGGCAGCGGCTGATGCGACTGCGTCATCCAATAATCCTGGTTCTGTGCCGGCTCTGGCCGGGCTCAAGGGGCCTTGAGCCCACAACAGAAAGACCACGCCGGCGGCCAGAAAAGACACGACTAACAGAGCATTTTCACGAGGAGAAGTCTGAAGATTTCTGTGTCCCATAGTTCCACTAGGGCTCAGGGACGCTGTTTAGCCGCGGCGCGATTCATAGGCCCCGGCTTTCTCGGTGGGAGACGAACGGCCTCGTGCCCCGATTCGTTTTGAATGGAACGTAGGTCGGCACAGATTGCCGCAAGATCGGCGCGGAATTTCCGTGTATGCTCCATCCGATATTTCCGGACTTCTTCAACGATTGGGTCTTTCATTTAAGGAACCGCAAAGACCTCAAAGACCTCGAAGAAAGAATATCCTGAAGATTTTATCTTCGCGGTCTTCGAGGTCTTCGTGGTTCATTTTTATACAGCGCCATTCTCCAACCCACTACCGGTTGTGGGTTGCATCCACATTTTTCATTTTTCTATCGCGGGAATGGCGTCGCGCCCTCGGGACCAAACCAGTCGAATTCCACTGTTTTGCCTTGTAACCGCCAGCGTCTGGGCACTGTTGTTTCCAGCCAGTCGAGCGGCTCACACAGCGGCTGCTGCCTGGCTGCATGATCAAAAGCTGCCTTAATCGCCTGCTTCTGTTCAGCCCCGGTCGCGCGCGGATCTGCAGAGACGAACAGCGGCGTTCCGCTCCGGGCAACGAGGTCCAGCCACCGGCTGCCGAGCGTCCAGGGAATCTGCGGCGTGATCGGCACGCAATCGGCATCCACCGCAAAAAATGCCCCGTGCTGCGGACCTCGGAAAGCGATCGTATTGACCCCCATGCGGCGTGTGCGGTTGAAATCCTGCCCGCTGGTATCGTCGCCGGTCCGCTGAAGCTCGAATACGCCGGCCGAGAGGTGGTTCAGGGTGTTGCATCCGATCACCAGCGACGCGCCGGCTGCCTCGCGGATGGCGCGGTAGAAAGCGAGGACGATCTCCGCATTGGTCTTTCCCCGGTCCGCGAAATGCCAGCCGCTGTCTGTGACGTCGGCGTTCATCGATGAACCCCACCGCCCGAACAGATCGAAGGTGGAGTAATCGTGTTTGATCATTTCGAAGCCCCACGCGGCAAGGCGGCGGACGTCTTGCCGCACCAGCTCGAGCACTTCGGGTACTGTGGGGTCCAGGGGCAGGTTCGCGTTCGGCCGCGCGGCGCTTCCCGTGCGCCGCTGCGGCTGTCGCCACGAATCGGCAACCTGCGCCATAGTGTATAGCGGACGCATCCAGATGCCCGGCTTCACACCACGCTTGCGCATTTCCTCGGCCAAGCGCGGCATGTCCGGAAAGTTGTCATTGCCGCGCTCCCAGGGCCCGGCGGTGCGGTTCGGCTGCCACCCGTCGTCGATTACCATGAATGGCCGGTTCGGCAGCGAGGGCGCGAGTTCAGCCATCAAACCCGAATCGCGCAGGATGTCTTCCCGCGAACTGCGGCCGTACGCGTAATACCAGTTGTTGCCGCCATACACCGGAGCGGCAGGCAACCGAGGCGCCTCGCACAGATCGCGGCAGAACGAGCGCGCCACCTGAAAGGGCGTTTCCCCGGCCATGCCGTGGCGGGAACGGATCACCGCCGCGTCCAGACGCCGGGAACCGAGGTTTACACCCGCGCCCCCGTTCCGCACATCAAGCCACAGCGAGATGCCCGAGGCGTCGGCCTGCCAGAAACAGAATGCCGCAGCGCCGGTGCGAACTCCGTAAGCGTGGGCCGCGTGCGCGCCGGCGGCAAGAAAATACCAGGGCAGCACCCGCTCGGGAATCAAACTGCGCCATTCGAGGTCGCCGTAGCTGCGTTCCCAATGATCGCCGAGGATGCGGGTCCCTTCAGGCATCGGCGCGAGCCAGCGCAGCCGCACGCGCTGGAGCGCCACACCGGGCGCTTCGATGGCGACGGCAAGTTCCGTTGCCGCGCCGGTCCCGCGCTGTTTCAACTCCACCGCGACCGGGCCCGAATTCCAGCGCTGACCCTGTCGTGCCAGCGGCAAGGTTTGATCGTCAGTAAACGCCACGACCGAATCGGGCTCCCTGAGGACCTCGGGGTAAGCAGCGAGTGCCGGCCGCGCACTGCCATGTGCAGCCGCAAAGGACGGTAATACGGCGCCGGCAGCAGCCGCGCCCGATATTTTCAACAGATCGCGACGATTCAGGTCTTGCATGGTGCCCCCTATGGATATGAAGCACGGCGCGGATATTCCCGGGAGGCATCAGGTCCTCTCAGTGGGACGACGCTTCTCGCCCTCGTGTCTCCGCCAGCAGCTCACGCACGATTTGGGTGATCTGCTCGCCAACCCGCTCCGAACGGTCGTAGCCATGATGCGTCATCCGGATGTGGCCGTTTCCGTCGATCACGATGAGGGTCGGCAGGGAATCCACCTGGAGACTCACGGCAGCTTCTCCCGCATCGAATGCCGCCGGCACGGTGAGACCTTGGCGCGTCAGAAAATTCCGGCCCCGCTCCCGGGTCTCGCCCGCCCAGCCCACATCCACGGCGAGGAACTGAACCCGAGGGTTATCACGAAATCCTTCGTATGCCGCCTGCACTTCGGGGAGTTCCCAGCGACATGGCAGGCACCAGGAAGCCCAGAAGGCGAGCACCACTACCCGGTCGGCGAGATCCTGTGAGCGCAGGGGGGCGCCTTCGAAAGTGCTCAGCGCAAAGGAAGCCTGCGGAAGGTCCACGCGCTTGAGCGAGGCGAAGTTCGCGAGCCGTGGCACTCCCGTCGGGATCCCCACGCCCAGAGTCAGAAAGAAGGCGGCGCCAAGGAGAACACTCCATTGCCGGGTGGTGCGCCACCAACGTCGGGTCTGGATCCCTGCGATTGCGGCTGCGATCGAGAGGATGGAAACGGCAACGGGTATGGGTAATCGGTGGAGGCCGTCATTCATAATCAGCGCAGCCGTCCCCAGCAACCCCGGGGAGCTGACCACGAGGCCCTTCAGCCAGGAACTCGAGATCCCGGTGCGCCCGCGCAGGACTCCCGCGCCGAAAAACGCCACCGCGCTCACCGCGAATAGGGCGCGCAGGTCCGACCCTACGAAGGCGGCCCGGATGGACACGCCTACAACCAGTACGATAGCAGCCAGGCCGGCAAGAAGGTCGAGAATGACGGTGCGGGTGGCCGACGTCCGCGGCGCTTCTCCTTCACGGTTTGGAAGATTCGTATTCATGCAGCCTCAAGATTGGTGCGCATTACCTAAACTATATCAAACGTGAGGTAGCCTGGCTTGACTTATCGTGGGCACAATTCGGGACACAGCTTTCACCCACTTCGGAACGTTCCAATCCCTCCCTTCTGATGAACAAGTGCAGGGCCGGGGTCAGGCCTTGAAAATTTACTTTTGCTTCGGACTGCCTGCTGTTAGGTGAGCTACGTTTGCAAAAGTAAATTTTCCAGGCCTGACCCCAGCGGCTGGCAGGAAGGATTCCTGCTGGCTCTCGAAGAGGGCTGAGTGCTTGAGGGACTGCACGGGCGAATGCCGGACATCTCACAGAGTTCAAGCTTTTGCCATGATGACCGAAATTTCCTGTTTTAGGTCAACGACGGGAATTGGGCACTCCTTCCAATCATGATCCCAGCATACGACATAATGACATTTGCGATTGGACTTGATGTGGGACTTGTAGCCGCTCGACCGAAACTCGAATTCGATGTACCTCCTGACATAGCCTCTCGAGGACTCCTCAAACACGGCGGCATCCGGGAATCTCGTTCGAATAATTTCAATCACCGGGAATCGAATCGACAGCTCTCTTCGGAATTCAACGAACAAGGCGACAACGCCCATTTCATTCGTCGGAGTCCAGCGCATTACGCGAAGTTCCATCGGCTCTCCAACAATGTCGTCAAGATCTTGTTCATCCTCAACGTTTACCGCCACTTTTTCCGACTCAAGGGCATCTTCATCTACGCGGAAGTGTGTGTTCTCGCTTTCAACATAGGACGCAATGAAGGTCAAAAGCCAGTCTATCTCCTGGGATTGCAAAGCGTGCCGGCCCTTGAAATCCGCGGCGGCCTTGTTGAACTCGGTATAGTTCTGCCCCCATTCGGTTCCCTTTAGTTCACCAATACGGCCTAAAACCGACAGCCCCTCCTGCGTTGAGTTCACCCAGATTCCATATTTGTCAGGTGCCGAAAGGTAAAGAAGCAGAGTCGCCAGCCCCTTGCTTGCTCCTTTGATCCGCAGCTTCTTGAGACAGGCGTTCAGGGCGATTCCCGGTTCACAACCAGAGAACAGAAGCTGCTCGAACCACTGGTTGATGAGCTCTGGCTCCGCCGCGAAAATGAGGTTCCGGTTTGGCGTTGCCAGAAGGGAGCCAAAACATCGCTTGTAACCTTCAAAGTGATCGACCACATCAAAAACTTGGTTCAACGCTTCTCTCGTGAATTGACCTCTATGTTCCAGAATTAATTCCCAGGCGCGCTTTTCTCGGTCAATCTTCGGATGAAGTTGTCTGGCTTTGAATTCCTTGTATGCGACGCTCTGCAGTATTTCATGTACCAGCACCTGCTCACTGTCGATTCGAATCTCAGCCACGTGCTGTCACCTCATTTCCATGTAGGCTCCATTCACTCCCGTACATACGTTACTCTGATTTTGGCAAGGCAAACGGTTGGCCCGTCTTGACAACCTGTTGATTTGCTGGGCTCGCGCGCTGACGGGTCTAACATTATCTCAGGCCGGTCTCATACGCCAAACCAGGCAAGAGGGAGACAGGATTGAGAATCCCGAAGCCCTAGCTGGAAAAGCTGGCGCTTCGTGAGATGATCGCATTAATGGCGGACGATCTGTTTGCCTCGTCGCAAAGAAACGCGCCATAATCCCGAGATATACACAAGGCGAAGGACGCGCTCGAAAGGAGAATTTCCTTGCACCTGACAAAACGTTTCAAAAAAGCCCTGGTATTCGCGCTCGCTGCGCATAAAGGCCATCTCCGAAAAGGCACGAAGATTCCATATGCGTCCCACCTGCTGGCGGTGGCAAGCATTGTCATTGACTATGGCGGGAACGAAAATGAGGCGATTGCCGCGCTGCTTCACGATTCAATAGAGGACCGCGGCGTTGTTCCTAAGCAAATACGGGCCATCTTCGGGGGCGAAGTCGCAAACATCGTCGTCGCCTGCAGCGATTCGCTGGAAAAGGACCCCAGACACAAACCGGATTGGCGTCCGCGGAAGGAAGCCTATCTCAAACACTTGAAGACAGCTCCTCCTCCCGTGCTGCTGGTCTCGGCGGCCGACAAGCTTCACAACGTCCGGTCGATCGTGAAGGATCTCCTGGAGATCGGCCACAAAGTGTGGGCGCGCTTCAATGGCGGTGAAAAGGGGACCCTCTGGTATTACAGGACCCTGGTCAAGATCTTCAAGGCGAGAGGGAAACATCGAACGCTGGTGAACGAGCTCGCGCACACCGTAGCCGAACTCAAAAGATTGGCGGCATCCACCTAGGTCAATTCACGCGGTGACATTTCCCAGACAGCCTGGCCAAAGTGGAAATTTCCTGCGACCAATGACCCCGGATGTCACTCCTGCCGGGTACACTGGACTCTCAGGGAGAGGAGGAAATATGAAGCAGATTGTAGATCAGGCGCTCGGCGTCAAAATCGGGGCCCCGACAACCTTTAAGAACATGACCGTTTTTCCGCTGATCGGTGGACAGGGGACTGCGGCGGACTACCTCACGCTCGATGAAGCGTTGGCGCAAAAACTCGCGGCCATTACCGAAGTGAGCGAGGGCGGAAGCGTGCCCGAACTCAAGTTCGTCAATTCCGGCGACAAGAGGGTCTTCCTGCTTGACGGCGAGGCCGGGGTCAGGCCTGGAACATTTAGTTTTGTGCGGATGTGGCCGGCCGACGTACCCTGGAGAGCTTCATGAAGCAGATCATGGGCCAAACAAGTCCGCCCGGCGGCAAACGCGGTTTTGTATGGCAATACCGCACGGATGTATGGTAAAAGCGTACATATGAACCTGTTGGCTCAATTGATCTGCTCGCGGGTGCGCGCGGAAATCTTCCGTGTCCTGTTCGGCATCAATGCCGGCGAGTTGCACCTGCGCGCGATTCACCGGCAGACTGGTTTTGCTGTTGGCACCGTGCGGCAGGACATAGGAAAGCTCGTCAAACTGGAACTGTTGACCAGCCGACAGGACGGCAACCGCATCTATTATGCAGCCAATGAACGCCATCCGCTATATGCCGAGATCCGTCTTTTGGTGCTCAAAACCGTAGGTCTGGCGGATGTTTTAGCCGAGGCGCTGAAGGCCGATGATATCCGGTGCGCATTCGTGTTCGGATCTTTGGCCACCGGGACGGAGGGCGCGGAAAGCGATGTCGATCTGATGGTGATCGGTAACATCGGTTTGCGCAAGGTTTCGGGCCTGCTCGCCGCAGTCGGCAACCGCTTGGGCCGAGAAATCAATCCGCATGTGATGAATCCTGTCGAGTTCGGGAGGCGTGTCAGAGTGAAGGATCACTTTGTGACCTCGGTACTGTCTGCGCCGAGATTGTTTGTGAAGGGCTCAGAACGTGACCTTGAAGGCCTGGGAGGCTAACGGCTAGCTGCGGCCTCATAAGACAAGCCGCCAGGAGATCAGGAACCTGCTGGCCATCGTGCGTCGTGACCTCACGGATGCTCGCGCAGAAGGGATTTCCGATGACTGGCGCTTCGGGATCGCTTACAACGCAGCACTTAAGCTCTGCACGATCCTCGTGTACGCCGAAGGCTACCGCCCTATGCAGAACCTCGCTCACTACCGAACCCTGCAGGCGTTGCCGTTGATTCTCGGCAAAGACCGCAAGGCAGACACGAATTACCTCGAGACATGCCGCATCAAACGCAACACGGTCGAATATGATTATGCAGGCGGCGCCACCGATGCAGACGCCGACGAGTTGGTAGAGTTTGCCGAGCATCTGGAAAAAGATGTGATGGAATGGCTGCACTCCAGCCACCCGGGCTTGATGCTGTCATCGAATCGGTAAGCGGCAAGGCTGGGGTCGGACCACGCTTATTTTTGTAATAATTGAATTTATGTTGCGCAGGACTTCTTAAACTGGAGCTTGGTGCCATTTTTTGAGGCCTTTTTCTGAATCTTAGCTTCTTGCATACCTGGTGCGATTTTCTCTCACATACCAGGATCCATCCCCTGTCTTGGCTATCGCCAGGTTTTCCGTGTTTCTGGGAGCGATCTGTCTCAGATGCCTCAAGCGGGTGCACTATTCGATTCTGCGAGTCTGCAGCGCAAAAGGAACTCGCGGTTGTGGCATCGGTGCGTCAGCTGATAGACATATCCTGGCTGGATTTGACGATTGGCCCGTGGCATAGAGAAGCCTCTGATACGTAATTTGCCTTAGAAGCAGAAAAGGGGCACGAAATCTTTACGCAAGACCCCTTTCATCCTCTTCTATCGGAGGTATCCTCAGATTGAGCAACTATTTCGCGTGGTCCGACCCCAGACCGAATCCCGTCGTCAAGTCAGGAGATCGGCAAAGGGGGTCGTATCTGTAGTTTCCAGTTTTTAGATTAGAGCCGGCGTGCACAGCGCCTGATCGATGGGAATCATCGAATGCAACCGCGCGCTTACATCGGCTTTTCTAATGCAGAGACTGGAAGCTACAGATACCACACCCATGCCTTTCTTTTGGGGAAATAAGCGGCCTCTCCGCGAAATGTATGTGTTGGACGGAAGTTTTTCCGTTGACAATAGGTTCTCAAATTGAGAACTTAAGGAGAGAATGCTTGCATGTGATCAGCAGAAGGAAGCTGGTGGCGTTTTTCTCAAGGCACCCGGATGCCGAGGCCGCGCTCGACGTCTGGTACCGGGTGGCGAAATCCTCGGTGTGGAGCAACCTTCAGGCAGTAAGGCAGGTTTATCCTCATGCGGATGCGGCTGGAAAGTGGACGGTGTTCAACATCCGAGGGAACCGATATCGGCTGATCGCAGAAATCGGGTACCGAAGCCGGGTCGTCCTGATACGGTATATCCTGACGCATTCGGAATATGACAAGGGCGGATGGAATCGATGAAAGGACGGACGGATACAAACTCCTATGGTGAATTGCTCCTTAATAGCCTGCCCGCGGTCATTGAAAGCGACTCTGAAAATGAGCGCCTAATAGCCGAGGTCGAAGCGCTCCAGAACCGCCAGGAGCAACTCCTTCCCGAAGAGCAGCGGCTGCTCAATTTGCTGCTGCTATTAATTGAAGATTACGAAGAACGAAAATACCGCATCAAGGCCGCGACTCCGGATGAGGTCTTGCGCGAACTGATGCGAGCCCGCGGCACCCGCCAGAAGGACCTGTTGGGAGTCTTCGGCTCCAAGGGGATCGCCTCAGAAGTCGTGCGCGGCCGCCGCGCCATCAGCCGGACTCAGGCGAAACGTCTCGCCCGATTCTTTCACGTTTCCCCGGCCCTCTTCCTGTAAAACATCAGCAGATTGGGAAGGGGAACTGAGTTAGTATGGAGCGTGTCCGTCCTTTCAAATTCCGGGGAGGAAATGAGCAATGATGAAACTGCATACTCGTCGCGAAGTCATCAAAATCGCCGCTGCAGGCATTGCGGGGATCACCGCCGCGGAGGCGCGACTCTCATCAACACAAGGTGCGGGACCTTCGAAACCAACGGATGGTGAGATTCAGGTACGCCGAACCTACGGCGAGAAGAGATTCGCGCCGGAAGCTGCGTTACGGTGGGTGGTCGGCGCGGCCGTTGAGGGCACCGCGATTCGCCTCGATCCAAGCCGGACATTCCAGGACATCCTTGGATTCGGCGCATCATTTACCGATGCCGCCTGCTATATGCTGAACCAGCTTGCCCCGGCGGCGCGCGAGCAATTGCTGCACGAGCTCTTTCACCCATCGGAGCTGAGTTTCGGAGTGGCGCGCCTCTGCCTCGGATCGAGCGACTATGCGACAAAAGCCTATAGTTACGATGACGGCGAGCCAGATCCCGATCTCAAACGATTCTCCATCGAGCACGACCGTGAATACATCCTTCCCATTCTGCGTCAGAGCCGGAAGGTCCAGCCAGATCTCTTTCTGCTCGGTTCGCCCTGGAGCCCGCCGGGATGGATGAAGGCCAACGGCTCGATGCTGGGCGGTTCGATGAGGAAAAAATATTACGCGCCCTACGCCCAATATTTCGTGAAGTTCCTGCAGGCGTACGCTGCGGAAGGAGTGGCGGTCGACGCTGTGACAACCCAGAACGAGGTCGACACCGATCAGGACGCGAGGATGCCGGCCTGCCTGTGGGGGCAGGAATACGAGATGGAATTCATCTCTAGGCACCTGGGACCTCAATTGGTGAAAAACAATCTCACAACAAAAATCTGGATCCTCGACCACAACTACAACCTCTGGGGACGAGCGATCTGCACGCTCGATGATCCAGGGGTTGGCAAATACGTGGACGGCGTAGCCTGGCACGGTTACGCTGGCCGGCACGATATGATGACGCGCGTGCACGAGGCTCATCCGGGAAAGCACATGTATTGGACCGAAGGAGGGCCCGACTATACCGAACCTTCTTACCTTACCAACTGGACCAGATGGTCCAATACTTTCACGGGCATCCTGCGGAATTGGGCGCGCTGCATTATCGGATGGAATCTCGCGCTCGATGAAAAGGGCAGGCCCAACATCGGACCCTTTTCCTGCGGTGGTATTGTCGCCATCAACTCGGCATCCAGGGAGGTTACGCGCAGCGGGATGTACTGGGCTTTTGCACACTACTCGAGGGCCATCCGCCGAGGGGCACGCCGTTTTGACTCGGAGGGCAATCTGGAGGGTGTATCCCACGCGGCATTTATCAATCCCGACGGGAGCAAGTGCGTGGTTCTGACCAACGCGAGCACGGTCAGGACCGTGCGTCTTCAACTCGGGGGAATGTCCGCTGAGGTTGCGCTTCCCAAGGACTCGATAACAACTTTGACTTGGAGCTGATTGGGCGTGGCAGACGATCCGAGATTGGGTGACAGGCACCTAATAACCCCCAGAGAGCATGGGGTCGGACCAAGTTTATTCTTGAAATAATTGACTTTATGTTGCGTCGGATTTCTTAAATTGGAGCTTGGCGCCATTTTTTGAGGCTTTTTCTGAATCTTAGGATCTTGCATACCTATGGTCATGCGCTTTTTTAAGTCGAATCTTTGTCCTTGAGACAACGTCAGGAGTTTTTTTCTGGATGAACTCTTGCCATCGAAAATGACGACGTGGCCTTCTCCGATGACCTCAAATTGATCGGCATGCACCACGATCGCCGTGCCTTCGTCGATCCCAATGCCGAGAAGCTCCGGATAGTGTGCAACGACTTCCGCCATGTCCTTTTCCGCATTGCGAGCGGAGAGATGAGGATAAACCGCCACATTTCTCAGCAAGCCGAATCCTACGAGCCTTGTAGTGTCGAGGAACATACCCGTGCGGCTGATGCGCATACCCGAGGGCGACTTCGTCACATTCATGAGAAACGATCCCTGGATCATCGCTCCTGCCGATGAGCCGCCGATCACGCCTCCTCGCACTGCTACAGCCTCGATCTCGCGTTCGGTGCGCGTGCCGAGATAGGAATCAAGAAGGTTGGTGAGATGGCCACCCGGGATCCAAACGCCAGTGGCCTTACGCAGTGGAGCAACAAAGGCCTCGGTTTCGGCCACCTGCCGATCGCGGGTATCCATGAATGACACGTTGGTCACTCCAAGTTCACTCGCCCACACCTGTCTGTATTGGGTCAAGAACTCAGGCGTGATCACATCCAGGTCGATCGGGGTGAGAACGACAACGGCGCAGCGTTCGGACCACCCGCCAATGCGGCAAAGCGATGCATCGCTCCATTCTCTTTTCCAACTCCGCCACCGTGCAGCACCAACCATCCCTTCTCCGGGCCGATCGTCGCGCGCAGTGTGGACTGTGCTGAAGATTCGGCCCCCATCAGGAGCGTCAGAACAAGCAAGAAACCCAACAACCTGGGGCCGGGACGGGGACTGACGACGGCACCTGCTTGACAGCGCTTGCAGAACCGCAGGTCAGATGCCTCTTAGAGGGGTTTAAAGCAAAAATCGGAGGCCGACTTTTCAATCTATACATGACGACCTAAATCGTGAGCTTCTTTTTAACCACGAAGACCTCGAAGACCGCAAAGCCATGCG
>JBGQNR010000094.1:0-21986 GCA_041501225.1 Acidobacteriota bacterium | reverse complement strand
CGTGTTATGTACGACGAAGAGATTCATCTCAAATCGCTTCGAAATAAAGGGTCCGAGACTCTCAACTTTATTGCCAAGGCTGCGTAAGGAATCATGAGCTCAAAAAACTTGACAGACTACCTCAGATGTCTCCAGGGCTCCGGATTGCTTTCCGATCCAACCCCGGGCTTGCGCCCGGGGCTACTATCTTTCGGCCCCTCCGGGGCATGCCTAAACGGCGAAGCGAGTTTCGCGACAGAAACTAACTAGCGGGATTTTTTAGTTTCTCTTCAACGCTCCTCACCTTGTCTTCCATAGTCTGCTCGCGGTCGATCCGCGTGCCCAGTTTCACCGATGAACTGACTCGCGGCACTCCCGCCGCGTGCAGTGCCTGATGGCATTCCTTGACGGCAGCCATGACCGCGTCCCACTCCCCTTCAATGTTGGTGCCGTAGGCATGCATCTTCACCTTGAGGCCGGCCTTCTGAAGGACGCGCTCGCATTCGGCAATATAGCGCCCGAGGCTCACCCCCACGCCAATGGGCAGGACGGTAAGATCAGCAATCACTTTCATGTACTACACCCCCCTCTTGAGTTCGCGGCCGGCAAGGGATCAGAAGTGGATGGCAATGCCGGTGGCGAGTTGCCAGGAGTTATCCCAACCCGAGCGGCCCGGCGCATTCGTCAGATTGGGCAAGCCCATGGTCAAACGGGTCGCTTCCAGAATGAGATTCAGTCCTTCCTTGATCTTGATTTCAGTGCCGCCGCCATAGTTCAAAGCAAAGTGGGAATCCACGCCGGAAAAGGCTCCAGAGAAGACATAGCGCGTGAAGCCCAGCCCGCCTTTGGCATAGAGAAGGAGCGGACCCGTTTTCTTATTCACCTGCATTCCCTGAAATTCAGTGATCAGTTTAACCTTGAGCCCGTTTTGCTCGGCGCCCCCGAAGAAACCCATCTGTTGAAAAAGCCCGAACTTCTCGGTGATGTGATAGACAAAGGCGTAACCTCCGCCATTGATGCTTGCATTCTGTATGTTGAAGTCGGTCGACCCGGAGTTGAAAGTGAAGCCTTGTATCCGCAGGTACACCCCCTGGATTTCCTGTTTGCTATCCTGCGCCAGACATATTCCGCTGCCCCACAACAGGATTGCTACCATCGTCAGTCGCTTCATGGAACCTCCTATATCATTGTGCTTCAAGTTCAGGGCTACTCAGATAATAGCGCAGGGCGCTACCGAGTGCGGCGCTTTTTGGGCGTCCAACCCTTTGCCTGCCGGCGAACAAACCGGGCCATCATCAGATTAGAATCATGATCAGGGATCCGGGTTCATTTTCAGTCACCCGACATAACATGCATGACCGATGACTCAATACCTCGCAATTACTTCCGCTCCACTTCCGCCTTGTTCCAATCCGGCGGCTCCATGCCCAGAAGATTCTTGACGAAGAAGTCGTTTCTTTTGATCTCCCCGTATTCACCCCCGGCCCCATGCCCGCCGTTGGGCACGTATAGCAGGTCAAAATATTTCCCAGCCTTGATCAGCGCATTGCACACCTGATAGGTGGACGACGGATCGACATTGGTGTCCATCTCGCCGACTACGAGCAGCAGTTTTCCCTGAAGCCTGTAAGCGTTGACGACGTTGGAGGACGCAGCATACTCGGGCCCGACGGGGTATCCCATCCATTGCTCATTCCACCAGATCTTGTCCATGCGGTTGTCGTGGCAGCCGGAATTTGACACTGCCACCTTGTAGAATTCGGGGTGGAACAAGAGCGCGCCCATGGAGTTCTGCCCGCCTGAAGAGGTGCCGTAGATGCCCACCCGGGTGATATCGTAATAGGGATATTTGGCTGCAACCGTTTTGTGCCACAGGATCCGGTCCGGAAATCCTCCATCCCCCAGGTTCTTCCAGGCCACGTCGTGAAATGCCTTGGACCTGTTATTGGTCCCCATGCCGTCAATCTGCACCACGATGAAGCCCAACTCGGCGATTGATTGCATCGCGTTGTACGGGCTGAAGGTTTTGGGAACGTAAGAATCCTGGGGGCCGGCATAGATGTTTTCAATCACCGGATACTTCTGGGATGGGTTCAGATTTCGAGGCCGGTAGAGGATACCCCAGATGTCCGTCTTGCCGTCTCTTCCTTTTGCGACAAACGCTTCGGGACCCACCCAGCCTGATTTGATCAGGTCCTGCATGTCCGCGCGCTCGACCTCCATGAGCAACCTCTGATCGGAGGTGCGATGCAATTCCATCACGGGGGGCAAATCTACGCGCGAATAAGTGTCCACATAAAAAGCCATGTCGGCCGAGAAACTGCCCGTGGTCGCTGAACTCCCTCCGGGTCCGCCCCGGCCGCCGCCGCGCCCGCCGACAGATCCGAAGGAGATTGAGTGAAATCCATCCCCTTGGGTGAGCGCGATCAGCCCGGTGCCGTCAAAGTTGATTCGGTAGTAATGAATGAAGTAGGGGTCCTTTCCGGCAACCATGCCCCCGGTCCTGAACCAGATTTGCCGCGCGGCTTCGTCGATGCGGTCCACCCCGCGCACCACCCACGGGCCTTTGGTGATCTGGTTCTTCACGCTACCGGTGGCGCCATCATAGAGGTAAAGGTGGTTCCATCCGTCCCGTTCCGACATCCAGATGATTTCTTTGCCATCGTTGACATCGAAGCGAAATTTTTTGCTCGAATAGCAGAAAAAGGTCGGCACCTCTTCATTGATGAGCGCCCGCGCTTCCCCGGTTACAGCATCCACTTCAATGACCCTGTAGGCCTGGTGGCCGCGCTGGTTATATTCAAAGGTAAAGGCGCGGCTGTCCTGCCACCAGCGGATCTGATCGTTGGTGTACGGAGTGGCAAAGAGGCGGTTGTCGATATTGATCTGTTTCCTGGCGTCCACATGGAAAAGCACCGGCATGTTGACATCGATGACATCGCCGGGTTTGTTGTACAGGATGGCGGAGTGCTTCGGCTGCAGCTGATCCTCGGGCGAGGATTGGATGTAGTAGACTTCCCTTTTGAATCCCGGTTTGGTGCGGAATACCGCCAGTTTCGTCGAGTCCGGCGACCAGCGCATATTCCAGGAGTAATAATCGTCTTCCCGGCCATCCGAGCTCAGCTGGAGTTCAGTCCTGGTATCGCGGTTGCGCACCCAGAGGTTGTAATTACGGATGAAAGCCTCCGTCTTTTGATCGGGTGATACTCTGGGCTGCTGCTCAACCTGGGATCCTCCTCGCCCCCCTGCAGGAGGCTGTCCTCCCCGGGCGCCGGCACCTTGCGGTGCGCCTGCGACCTCGAGCCTGATGCATGCGTACGAGGAAAGGTCGCAGCGCCACCGGATGGGGGTCGCATTCTCAGAAGATTGTCGCGCTGTACCGGCCACGGCAGCAGCAGCCGGAGTCACAGAAGCCGCACCCGCGATTTGAAACTCTATCGCAGCGCCGTTATCCACGAAGGTGATGCTGCTGAAAGGCAATGTGATTCCCGAGTATTTTTGCCCTGACGCGGAGGAGAGCGCGGTGGCAAGCTTGTCATGATCGAAGGCAGGCTGCGCGGCGAGTGAGTCGGCATCCACGATCATGAACATGTTGCCGCCCTTAACCGACTTCCGGTACCAGAAGCGGTGAGTCTTCTCAATCCAGGTGGGGCGCTCCGGATTGTCGTAGACCAACCCTTGCGTTTGAGCGCGCAGGTTCCGTGCGCGTTCATAATCGGCAGGTTTCCCTTGCGGAAAAATTGATACGGCTGCACCGAGTGAGAATACGACCAGAGCGAATTTCCCGAACATGTCTCTACGGCTCATAACCGCCACTGCCTCCATAATCTGGGGTCGGACCCAATGCCGTTAACTTAAGAGAAACACCCGGCCCTTCCCATCTCGGAGCAATTCCGGCTTCTGACGTCTCCGTTCTTCAAGCAAAGCCACGAGAGTGGAATCGACCCAGTGGGCGAGCTGCTGCAGATCAGGTTTTGGCATGCTTATCCTCCTCGAAATTGATAAGGGCGAAGGTGGCGGGAGCGGTCTGGCGGAGCAGGATTCCGCTACGCGCTTTTTTGGCTAAGGCGCTCGACAACGTATCTCGATCGGCAAGACGTGCGAAACGTTGCTGTAGCAGTCGGGCGAGGTCGTTAACGTGCAGGGGTTTCCCCTCATCAGTCAGTATTTGAACGGAAAGATCGACCAGCGACTGACGCCTTCTTCCTCGCCGTGTTGGTGCCACAGCCTCAGCTTCGGATTTTCCCTGGAGCTGCCTGACAGCGCGTAACTGGTAATCCAGCTGGAATTCAAGCACTTGGAGCAACACCTCTTTGACATCTTCTTTGTCCATGGAGAAGACCTCCCATAGGCTTTTGGAGCCAACGACAAATAAGTGAATACTAAGTAATACTGTATATTATACTGATTTATTCCTGTCAAGAAAAATCGCGTAAATGCAGGAAGAAATGGTCTTAGTAGGAGAAAGGCAAAACCAAGGAGATGGTGTCGAGTTGCTTATAAGTATTGTTATATCATTAGTTTAAAGCTAAGTTAACGGCATTGGGTCGGTCCCCTCAAGCGTCCACTCAGGTCAGCTAAAAACCTTCCTGAGCGGTGCGGGCAATGATTTCTTCCTGGTGATAGATGTCCAGGTCGACGAAGTAATCGCTGTAACCGGCGACGCGCACCAGCAGGTCACGATAGTTGTCCGGATTCTTCTGCGCAGCGCGCAGCGTTTCAACATCCACGACATTGAATTGGATGTGGTGGCCGTCGAGCCTGAAGTAGGTGCGAATGAGCGCAGCCATTTTGGCCAGGCCTTCTTCGCCGGCAAGGACACTGGGAAGGAATTTCTGGTTCAGCAGCGTTCCGCCTGATTTGAACTGGTCCATTTTCCCCAGAGACCTGATCACGGCCGTCGGTCCGCGGCGGTCGGCGCCGTGCGAGGGCGAAGTGCCGTCGGATTCGGGCAAGCCGGCAAATCGGCCGTTGGCCGATGCGCCCAGCTTCTTCCCGAAATAGATGTGGCAGGTGGTGGAGAGCATATCGAGGTGGTATTCCGTTCCCTTGGTATTGGGCTTTCCATCAATCGTGTCAAACAGGGTCGCATAGACCCGCTGCATGATGCAATCCGCATAGTCGTCGTCGTTGCCAAAAGCATGCGTTTTGTTCACGAGCGTCAACCGCAGCGCTTCTGCGTCTTTGAAATTGGTGCGCAGCGCCCTCAACAGGCGATCCATCGTGAACGTCTTATCTTCGAATACGTGCTTCTTGATTGCGGACATGCTGTCGGTGATGGTTCCGATCCCGACGCATTGGATGAAATTCGTATTGTAGCGCGGCCCGCCGCTGTAATAATCCTTTCCGTTCTTAATGCAGTCGTGAATGACCACGGACAAGAATGTGGCGGGCGCGTAGTTGGCAAACATTCGTTCAATGTAGTTATTGATGCGAATCTTCAAATCCACAACATAGGTGAGCTGCCTGGTGAACGCCTCATAGAGCTCGTCGAAATTCTTAAAGTCTCTCGGATCGCCTGTCTTCGGGCCGATCTGCTTGCCGGTGAGCGGATCGATTCCGTTGTTCAGCGCCAGCTCGAACGCTTTCGGGGTATTCAGATATCCCGTGAGCACATAGGCTTCCTTGCCGAAGCAACCGGTCTCAATGCAGCCGCTGCAGCCGCCTTGCCGAGCGTCTTCGACCGTCTTGCCCAGGCGTACCTGCTCCGTAACCACTTCGTCGGCGTTGAAAACGGAAGGGTAACCGTAGCCGTTGCGGATCACCCTGCACGCCGCCTTCAGGAAATGGTCCGAGGTCTTTCGGCTCAACTGGATATTTGCCTGCGGCTGCAGCAGGTGCAGTTCGTCGATCACTTCGAGAATGAGAAACGAGACATCATTGACCGAATCGCTTCCATCCGGATTCAGGCCGCCCAGATTGATGTTGGTGAAATCGTTGTAGGTGCCGCTTTCGGCCGCGGTGACGCCGACCTTCGGCGGGGCCGGGTGGTTGTTGAACTTGATCCACAGGCAGGAGATCCACTCCTTCGCCTGCTCCCTGGTCAGCGTGCCGTCTTTCATGCCGTTCTCGTAGAAGGGCCCGAGATGTTGATCCAGGTGTCCGGGATTCATGGCATCCCAGCCGTTCAATTCGGTGATCGTGCCCAGATGGACAAACCAGTACATCTGGAGTGCTTCCCACAGGTCGCGTGGCGCGTGCGCAGGCACCCAGCGGCAAACATCAGCCATCTTGAGCAGTTCCTTTTTCCGGGTCTCGTCTTTCTCCGTTCGCGCCATCTTCTCGGCCAGATCCGCGTGCCTTTCCGCGAAAATGATGGCAGCGTCACAGGAGTAGTCCATGCCCTTCAATTCTTCCGCCTTTTCCGTCGCCTCCGGATCACTCAGATAGTCCAGCCGGGCCAGGCTTTCGGCGATCTCCCGTTTGAAATCGAGCATGCCCTTCCGATAGATGGTTCCATCAAGGGTCGTGTGCCCGGGAGCGCGTTGCTCCATGAACTCCGTGAACATGCCCGCTTCATAACAATCCTTCCATTCCTGCGGGATGTTGCTGAACACCTTGGCACGCATGCTGCGGTTCTGCCAGTAGGGGATCACTTTGTCCCGATACACGGCGATGGTCTGCGGAATAACCGCAAATGATTGCATTTTGCGTGAATTCAGGATCTCGAGGTCTTCCACCGTGTGGCAGTTCAACTCCGGGTAGGTCGAAACGGACTTCGGCATCGGTCCCCGCTCCCCGACAATCAGCTCGCCCGGGCCGATATATATGGTCTTCTTTTCGCACTGATATTTGAAGTGCAAGCCTCTCATGACCGGAATCGAGTATTTGCCTTCGTTTTCCCGATAAAAATCGGTCAGCAGTTCGGCACGCTCATGCGAGATGGACGGCTTGGTTTCATGGCTGGACTGTCTGAGCTTGCGGACACGATCGTTCATATTCATTGCCTCCAATGGCCACGCACAGACCGTAACTACTGAGTATTGCAGCGATGTCCTGAAGATGTCCGGGACTAGGCACGTCAACCTGGCCCAGGCGGTCATTATACCCAAAACGTTTATATTTGCTAATTGCCACATCGTGGTACGGAAGCAGGTCAAGGTGAAGCACGCGGTGCAGCTTCTGCAAAAAGAGGGCGGTCATTTCCACGTTCCTTTGGTCATCGTTGACTCCGGGAATCAGCGGGAACCGGACCCGCAACGCGACGTCGCGGCATGACAGGGCTTTGAGGTTCTCGAGTATCAGCTCGTTGCTCACGCCCGTGTATTTCTCGTGGATCTCGGGATCCATGTGCTTCAGGTCGTACAGGAAAAGGTCGGTCCTTTTCGCCACTTCAAGGATGGTATCCTTGCGGGCATGCCCGGAAGTGTCAACCACCCGGTGGAGATCCAGCTTCCCGCAAGCCTCCAGCAGTTCGATCAGGAATGCCGGCTGCATCAGCGGCTCTCCCCCTGAAAAGGTGACTCCGCCGCCGGACTCATCGTAAAAAGGCACATCCTTTTTGATTTCGGCCATGACCTCTTCGACGGTCATGGTGCGACCCACGACTTCCCGCGCGTCCGCGGGACACACATCGGCGCATTCGAAGCACAGCTGACATGTTGACGGGTCGCGCTCAATCTCCTCATCTGTCATCGAAAGGGAGTGATGAGGGCATTTTTCGACGCAGGTGCCGCACCGGATGCAGCGATTTAATCGCAGGGAGAATTGGGGCAGCGGAGAGATGCTCTCCGGATTGTGGCACCACCAGCAGCTCAAGGGGCATCCTTTGAGGAACACAGTGGTGCGGATGCCCGGGCCGTCGTGAATGGCGTAGCGACTGATGTTGAAAACAGTCCCCGAGGTCAAGCGATTCCTTTCCGGCACATTATTGGGATAGATCAACCCACCTATATGATTAGCATATCGGCACCCCGCGATAAACCCCCAGCCGCCAAGAACCTAAAAATCAAAATGTAGCTATTCGGGATCTGCGTGGCTGCTATTTCCTTTTAACCGTCATTTCCCAAGAATATCCAGTACCTCGACTTCGTACACCAAAGTGGTGTTAGGGGAGATATGGAATCGCTTCTGGCCGGGCCTTTCCCTGTCATAAAAACCCGCGGTTCCATAACCTTGCGGAGCAGGAATGATCAAGATCCGTTTTTCACCCTTCTTCATCTGGCCAACCGCCGCATCGAATCCGCGATTGACCAGCGCCTTGCCGATCTCGAATTCGAAAGGCTCTGGCTTGTCGCCGAAATAAGGTTTTCCCCCATCGGCCGTGCTGACAAAAGTCAAACCCTTCAGATATCTCCCTGAATACGAGACCTTCAGCTTCGACCCTGCGGATGCCGGAGCACCATTCCCTTCCTTGACGACGACATACCTGACGCCGCTATCGAGGAGCTTGGCCTGCGGCCATTTGCTGCGGATGGTCTTTTCTTCCGCGGCCTTTTTCTTCTCCTCCGCCTGCTTGACTTTCACTTTCGCCGCTTCGACCATTTTGGGGAAGGATTCGGTCGTCGGATGAAACTTGTTGGCCGCTGCGCCAACGCGCACGATCTTCACCGATCGCACTTCATCCCCTTGAACGATGGCGAAGACGACGTCCATGCCCTGAACGACGTGGCCGAACACCGTATAGTCGCCGTCGAGGTAGGACCGGTTGCCCAACATGATGCACCACTGACTGCCGTTGGTGTGGGGCCCGGAGTTCGCCATGTTCAGCATGCCCGCGCGGTCGTGGTTGAGTTCTGGAAGCCGGATTTCATTCGGAAACTGATACCCGGGGCCCTGTGTTTTTCCGTTGGCTGGAATGCCGGTCTGAATCACGTGCCCTGAGACAACCCGATGAAATTTGGTCCCGTTGAAAAACGGCACGCCCTCCGGGAGCGCCGAATTCTTGATCGTTCCTTCCGCCAGCCCGACAAAGTTGGCAGCCGCCAAAGGCGTCTTCCGGAACTCGAGCTGCAGGACGATCAGGCCCTTGTTCGTCATCACCTCGGCATAGAGCCCGTCCGGGTACTTCTTACCCCCCGCCTGCGCAAAAAGGACAAACGGCAGCGCGAGCACAACCACAATAATTCGCACATAGAGTTTCAACATGGTCATCGGATTACTCCTTACACCTCTGTTCTCTTAAGGTAAGAGCGGAATCCCGAACGGGCTAAAAATCCGTTTCCTGGAAATCCAAATAAGGATAGAATAGGCGGCGTCACCCTTAGACGGATTTGGGCATCTCGGGTCCCGAAATCCGCAAAGCTCATGAAGCAACCTTTTTCGTTTCTTTCCAGGCATCTCTAATGCTATAAAGAAGGCGTCTCTTAAATTAATAAAGAGTGTTAAGTAAGCCTTGCGCTGGCGTGCATTATAACTGAAAGGGGAGAACGAATGAGAAGAATGACGATTTTGTCGGCGATTCTTTTCGTGCTCGTTCCGCTCGCCTTTTCCGCCGGTTCATTTATGCCTGGTACGAAGGTGAAAGTTCCGGACAAGGTGCTCCTCAAGACCTACCCTTTCGACCTGCAGGATGTGCGCCTGCTGGATGGTCCCTTCCGCGACGCCATGCTGCGCGATCAGAAGTACCTGCTCGAACTCGACTCGGACCGGCTGCTCCACAATTTCCGTGTAACCGCAGGATTGCCATCCACCGCACAACCGCTGGGGGGATGGGAAGAGCCAACGGGTGAACTGCGCGGACACAGTGTCGGGCATTACCTGACGGCATGCGCCATGATGTTTGCCAGCACCGGCGATGCCCGATTCAAGGACAAAGCCGCCGCCATGGTGGCCGAGCTGGCAAAGGTGCAGCAGTCGCTGCCCTCCAAGGGTTTCAACCAGGGATTCCTGTCCGCATACCCGGAGGAGTTTTTCGATCGCGTCGACAAGCGCGTCCAGGTCTGGGCGCCCTATTACACCCTGCACAAGATCATGGCCGGTCTGCTCGACATGTATCTCTATTGCGACAACAAGCAGGCTCTGGACGTGGTCACTAAAATGGCCGACTGGGTCAGATTCCGCGTCGATCGACTTACGGAGGAGCAGCAACAGGCAGCACTTAACACCGAGCACGGTGGCATGAACGAAGTGCTGGCCAACATCTATACCGTGACCGGCAATCCGGAGTACCTGCGGATCGCTCACAAGTTCGATCACAAGAGGCTGTTTGATCAATGGGCTGCCGGGGAAGACCGGTTGGATGGCCTGCATGGGAACACGCAGTTTCCCAAGGTGATCGGCGCGGTCCGCGAGTATGAACTGACCGGGGAAAAGCGTTTCTTCGACATCGCCAGCTTCTTCTGGCAGCGGGTCGCTCTGAACCGTTCGTTCGTCATCGGCGGCAACACCGACGGCGAGAGCTTCTTCCCCATCAATCAGTTTTCAAAACATCTGGGTCCTTCGAGCACCGAAACCTGCAATACCTACAACATGCTCAAGCTCACCCGGCACCTGTTCGCGCTGGATCCGTCCACAGAGAAAATGGACTTCTACGAACGCGGGCTGTTCAACCACATCCTGGCAGCGCAGGATCCGGATACGGGGATGATGTGCTACTACGTGCCGCTCCGGCCCGGCGCTTTCAAGACCTACTCCACGCCCGATAAGTCTTTCTGGTGCTGTGTGGGGACGGGTATGGAAAACCCGGCCAAATACGGGGATACGATCTACTTCCACGATAACCAGTCGCTCTACCTCAATCTCTTCATCTCTTCCCAGCTCACATGGAAGGACAAAGGCCTGATCATCCGGCAGGAGACCGGTTTTCCGGAGCAGGACACCACCAGGCTGACCTTCCAGTGTCAGAAACCCGTACGGCTTGGATTGAGAGTCCGATACCCGTCCTGGGCGCAAACCGGGATGACCCTAGCGATCAACGGCAGGAATGAGACTATTTCGGCTAAGCCTGGTTCCTATGCCTCCGTGGAGCGTGAATGGAAGAATGGCGACATCGTTCAGATTCGTTTACCCATGAGCCTGCGCATGGAAACCATGCCGGACGACCCGAACATGGTTGCACTGCTTTATGGCCCGATCGTGCTTGCCGGAGACCTGGGCAAGGAGGGGTTGAATCAGAACACGCGCTATGGTCCCAGCGCACCGCAGCTTGGCAGGGTGCCTTCGGTGGTCGTGCCTGCGTTTGTCGGCGACGTGAAGGGCGTCCTGGCAAAAATCAAGCCGGTGGCGGGTGCGCCGCTGCGTTTCCAGACCAGCGGCCTGGCGCAACCCAAAGACGTTCAGTTGGTCCCATTCTATAAAGCTTCCGACATCCGCTACACCGTGTATTGGAAAGTCTATACGCCGGCGGAGTGGGATAAGAAGAGGACGGAAATTGCCGCCGCGGAATCCCGGCGCGCCGAGATCGAGCGGCGCACCGTCGACGCGGTGAATATCAGCAACGAGCAGAGTGAGCGCGACCACAACCTGCAGCAGCAGAATTCGAGGAAGGGCGAATTCGAAGGCAAGGCAACCCGGGAAGCCCGCAACAGCTGGTTCAGCTACGATCTCAAGGTTCTCCCGGACAAGCCGATGCTGCTGGTTTGCACCTATATCGGCAGCGAAGGCCGCCCGCGTTCCTTTGATGTTCTGGTCGACGGCGAGAAGATCGCAACCCAGGCGCTGGAGATCCATCCTACCGAACTGTTCGACGTCGAGTACAAGCTCCCGGAGACGCTGACGCGCGGCAAGCAGAAAATCACGGTGAAATTCCAGGCATTACCCAACTCTACGGCGGGCCAGGTGCTCGACGTGCGGGTTGCACAGCAATAGTGTCACTCCTACTACCGAAGGTTCAGGCGAGATTCGGGGCGGAATCTGCGCGGCTGGTTGACATAACGCCTCCATATCGGAAGCTGGAGGGATATATTCCGGCGGACCTGCTGTCGGGGAGACGGCTGCAATCGGCAGCCTATTTCGCCTATCCACCGCCTTGTGAGTCCTTCAAATTCGCGTGCGGGCGAATCGCTAAATCCATACATCGAAAAAACAGGTCCATTTATTGGTATTCGACCCGCCTGAATTGCCCGGGATCCGCACTGACCTGTGCGCACGGGCTTTGGCGTTGACGGCATCCGGCTGCGGTGCTATATAGGGGTGGCGGAGGATGGTGGCGGCGGCCGGAATGCCCATGCGCGAAAGGCCCGTCTGGCCGGAAAGAGCCACTCGGGCATGCCGCAGGGCATGGCGAATTAAGATGATTCGGGGAATCTCAGACACCAGGCTCGTCGGTCGTGAGGGCAAGACGGAGAACACCGTCGTCGATGTCGGCGGCGTCCTAGTCGGCGGGCCGGACATCGTCGTGATGGCTGGCCCCTGTTCCGTGGAGAGCGAGGAACAGCTCCTCGCGACTGCCATCGCGGTGAAGCGGGCAGGAGCAAAAATACTGCGGGGCGGGGCCTTCAAGCCGCGTACTTCTCCCTACAGCTTCCGGGGCCTGCATGAGGAAGGGCTGAAGCTTCTGGCCGAAGCGCGCCGCGCGACCGGCCTGCCGGTGGTCACGGAGGCGATGGACACCCGACACCTTGACGCAGTCTGCGCCCATGCGGACATGATCCAGATCGGATCCCGCAACATGCAGAACTACACGCTGCTGGAGGAGGTAGGGAAGCTTCGCGTGCCGGTGCTTTTGAAGCGCGGGTTCAGCGCCACGATCGAGGAGTTCCTGCTGGCCGCAGAGTACATTGCCAGCGGAGGCAACGGTCGGATTGTCCTGTGCGAGCGGGGCATCCGCACTTTCGAAACGTCGACGCGAAACACACTGGACCTGAGTGCGGTGCCCCTGCTGAAGCGTTGGACCCACTTGCCCGTAATCGTGGACCCGAGCCACGGGACAGGACTTTGGTGGCTGGTACCGCACATGGCCCGCGCCGCCGTGGCCGTCGGCGCCGACGGCCTGCTGATTGAAGTACATGTAAATCCTCAGGCGGCGCTGAGCGACGGAGAGCAATCGCTCCGTCCTGAGACATTCGAGCGCATGATGAATGATATTGGGCGTGTGGCCCACGCCATGGGCCGGGGCTGGTAGCTGGGAGCAGGGGTTGCCTCCGTGGATAACTTGCCCCTTCATCCACAGCCCCGGGCTTCGAACCGGGCAACCCCAGACCTTCTCTGACCGGCAAAATGAACTCTTCCCCGCACCTCTCACGTCGTTTTGTTGGCCCGCTGGCCACGGAGGTTTTCGCCCTTTGCCGCCCGGACCCGTCACAGGGCGAGGAGGTTGCAACTCAGACGAGGCATGTCCACGAAACGATGCAGCAGATCCTGCACGCGGAAGGCGGCTCACTGAAGCACGTGGTACGGGAGTGGGTCTATTTTAGAGGCATTCGATGGGCCATGGAACCCTTCCTGCGGGCAAGGTGCCGGCTGGCAGGAAAGCTGCACGGTTCCGCCTTCTACCTCCCGGCTTCGGTTTTCACCGAGCACCCCCCCCTGAATCCAAGGCTGCAGCTCGAGCTGGCCTTTCACGCCGTGATACCGCGTCGGAAACAGCGCGCACAGCCCGAGCGGCTCGAAGTTAAGAAACCATGCAACTGTTCTGAATGCTCGCCCCCCGGCGTTCGGATGATGCAGCTGGGCGATATGCTGCATGTGCATGCAGGAAACATCTACGGGACCACCGGCAATGCCTATCGGGAAGCATATAGCATGTACCAGGCGGCGGATGAGTTGCTGCGCCAGGCAGGGATGAACTTTCACAATGTCGTGCGCACCTGGATCTGCTTGAGAGACATCGGAAGGGATTACGCCGAATTCAATCGCGCGCGGCGGGATTTCTACAAGCGGTCCGGCATCACGTTGTTTCCCGCCAGCACCGGAATCGGGGGTGGATGTCATGCGTCCACTCATGATTTTTTGATGGGTCTGTATGCCATCCAGTCGCCGAGCCGGCCGGAAGTCGCGGTGATGACCACTCCGACATTAAACGAAGCCGCAGCTTATGGATCCGAATTCTCGCGCGGCCTCAGGGTCGTCGACGGCAACAAAGTCACCCTGCTGATTTCCGGGACTGCCAGCGTGGATGCGAACGGGCACACGGCCCACGTCGGCGACCTGCATGGGCAACTGGACCGCATGCTGTTGAACGTATCCAGTCTGCTTACCGGCCAGCAGGCATCATTCAGGCATCTTGTTTCGCTCACGACCTATTTGAAAGATCAGGCCGGCACGGCTTATTTGCTGGACATGCTGCACCATCGCGGGCTCGACGGCCTGCCCAACGCGCTCGTGGAGGCTGCGGTCTGCAGGGAGGATCTCCTTTGCGAGATGGAAGCGATCGCCGTCCTCCCCCTCCCTCAGTGAAGACCGGACGCCTTTGCGAAGCGCCCGGCATATCGTCCCCTGCTTTTTGTTGAGCAGGAGTAGGTCCCGGTCGCCGAGCGATGCCCCGAGCGCTGTGGATCTACGGCGGATAACTGACCGATCTCGAGCCGGAGATGAAAAAATGAGAACTGATGAGGCTTCTTCTGTGGACAATACTTCCGACGGAAGAGGGCACTTTGGTTCCACGGTATGGCAATGGGACGCGGGAATGCAGCTGAAGCTGAAGATCTTCGAAAGGGTCAGTCTAGTGGTCTCGTATGGTAGGAGCCTTTGTTCAGGCAAGAACACCCTCTATGGCACAACTTACTGACCGCTCAGAACGGTCGCCGATGGTCGAAAAACGCGGTCGGGTTTGCGAGGCATGGTCTACAGCCTCGTGGTTTGTCTTCAAGGTGAGTAAGCCTCCACCCTGGCGGTTTTTGTTGACCCTTGCCCGCCTCGGGGCTAAGCTCTCCCAGGAGTCAAGCCCACGGTCCTCGATGCTCTATAATGGATGGCCGATCTGAAGCCAAGGAGATAGGGCCTCGGCCGTAGGGGGCAAGAAAACATGGAAGTGCCAGGAGTTCTATGAAAACTGAGGACTAGTTAAGTGAGCCTGATGGCAGGACAAGACCCGCTTTCGGCTCGGGGCCATTGTGCGCTGAAGCTTCACCGGTCAAGGGCTTCGCAAGTCCTGAGGGACCCTTGACTGCCGCAGCTTTCAGCCTGAAGGACTGGCCGCTGCGAGCCAAAGGCGGGGGAGGAAGCGGGAAGGATCCAGGATTCACGCCTATCTCCTGCTACCTCAGGCGCTTACCCCACAAGCGGGCATAGATTCTTGGCAATGCCGGCTTTTTGGGCAAAGAGGAGGTCATGAGAGCCGCCACGTTGGAGCTTCTGTCAATTCTGCTCTTGGCTTTGGCCGCCGTTCAAGAGAAGCCCATTCTGCCGGTGTTCACCGACATCACGAAGCAAGCCGAAATCTCATTCAAACATTGCCTGGGAGACGACGAGATCAGCTCCATCCTCGAAGCTACCGGATCGGGCTGCGCATTTCTGGACTTCGACGGTGATGGCTTGATGGACCTCTACCTTGTGAACGGCCGCTATCTGGAGGGAATTAGCGACCCGGACTCCCGCTTCAAAACCGTTCGAACCACTAGCCGCCTGTACCGCAACAAAGGCGATGGGACCTTCGAAGATGTTACCGAGAAGGCGGGGGTGGGAGCTTCCGGGTACGGCATGGGAGTTGCGGTCGGAGACTTCGACAACGACGGCCATCCGGACATTTACGTGACGAACTTCGGCAAGAACATCCTCTATCACAACAACGGCAACGGCACATTCACCGACGTCACGGCAAAGGCCGGCGTCGCTTGCGGCCAGTGGAGCACGGGCGCCATCTGGATCGATTATGACAAGGATGGATACCTTGACCTGTTCGTCGGCAACTATCTCGAGTTCGACAGCAAGTACCGGCTTTTCTACGAGGCGGACGTGTATCCCGGCCCCCTGGCTTACCCCGGACAGTTGTCAGTCCTCTATCACAACAATCACGACGGGACATTCACAGACGTCAGCGCCAAAGCGGGCATAAATAAGAAGGGTCGAGCCATGGGAGTCCTGTCGGCGGACTATGACGACGACGGCTGGCCTGACATCTTTGTCGCCAACGATGCCATGCAGAACTACATGTACCACAACAACGGCAACGGCACATTCTCCGAGGTCGGAATCGAGTGCGGCGTAGCGTTCGGCCAGCACGGCAATGCGGTCTCATCCATGGGCGGCGATTTCGCTGACTATGATGGGGACGGCAAGCTCGACCTTATGGTGCCGGCCATGAATTACATCGGGATTTTCCGAAACCTGGGCCGTGGGCTGTTCGAGGAGATATCTGTACCAACGGGCGTGGCGAGGGTAAGCGCCCAGTTTTGGTCCTGGGGCGGCGATTTCATGGACTTTGACAACGATGGCTGGCCGGACCTCCTCATTGCGAACGGAGACGGGCATCGTCTTTCAGAGAAGCAGGAGCAGCTTCTCATGCGAAATGTCGCGGGACCGGATGGACAGCGCGTTTTCGTGGATGTTTCCAGATCCGTTGGTCCCTACTTCGATACCAGGAGTGTGGCCCGCGGCCTGGCTACCGGCGATTTCGACAACGACGGAGACCTGGATTTCTTCGTGCTGAACATCGATCAGCCGTCCGTTCTCCTTAGAAATGACGGGGGCAACCGGAACAACTGGCTTTCGCTGAACCTGATCGGCACCAAGAGCAATAGAGACGGCGTGGGAGCCAGAGTGACCGTGCATTCTGGCGACTTCACTCAAGTGGCAGAGAAAATGTCCGCGAGCAGCTACCTCTCCCAGAACGACCCCAGGCTCCACTTCGGGCTCGGCCAGCGCACTATAGTGGACGAGGTGACCATCCAATGGCCCAGCGGAAAGACGCAAAAGCTGAAGGAGGTGAAGGTAAATCAGTTTCTCAAGGTGATTGAACCATGAAGGAGTGCTTTGCCGCGTTTGCCTTCCTCCTGGTGGCGTTTCAACCTGGAATGACCGGGACATCCAGCCAATTGAATTACTCCATCGTTTTTGCGCAGGTGCCCTTCACCGCAAAACTGCACGGCGACCAGGCTCGGCGATTTCTCCTGAATGGCGCTGCCGACAAAGAAAGTCGCATCGTTCTCATGGCACCTCATGGATCCCCTGTCGTTCTCACACCCGAATTCGCTGCGGCCGCGGATCCTTCCATTTCCTTCGATGGGAAACGCATCCTGTTCTCCGGAAAGCGCACCGTACAGGACAAATGGGACATCTGGGAAATGGATGTTGACGGCAAGAACAAACGACAGATCACCAGGGAGTTTGGAAATTGTCGTGAGCCCGAATACCTCGCGCGGAGCTCTATCACGCCTCCGGACTTCGACGACAAGGTGCGATGGATTACATTCATTTCGGACGCAGCCGGGACCCGCCAGGAAGGGAAACCGGAGCTTGCCACATCACTCTACGCCGCGAACCTGGAGCCCGTCCAAGGACGCGGCTCTGTTACCAGGCGGAGTACCTTCAACCTCTCGAGCGACTTTTCACCCACGGTTCTTCAGGACGGCAGGGTGCTCTTCACGAGCCGGCAGAAATACGCAAACAGCCCGGAGAAATTTCCGCTGTTGGCTGCTAACTGGGATGGCACCGGCCTGAACCTCTTTTGCGGCGCCGATCAGGGTGGGCATTTCAAAACGATGGCTTGCGAGATGCCCGACCGGACGCTGGTGTTCGTCGAATCTGCCAATCCGACGGACTCCGGCGGGCGGCTTGCCAGAGTCTCTTTTCGGCGCCCCCTCCACAGCTATGAGCCGCTGAGCCGGGGGACCGGACTGTATCTGTATCCGCATCCTTCTCCTGATGGCAACCTCGTCGTCTCTTTTTCTTCGGGAAAGGAAAGCTATGGCATCTACTTGTTCGATTTTGAGAAGCGAATGCCGGGAGAGCGGATCTTCGACGACCCGAAGTGGGAGGACCTGGATGCACAGGTGGTCGTGCCGAGACCGGAGCCGCAGGGATTGATCAGCTCCGTCATCGATTCCCTCCCCTGGGGCCAGCTGCACTGTCTGAGCGTTTACGAATCAGACATGCCCGAGGTCAAGGCGATCCGAAAGGGCGATGTAAAGCGCGTCAGATTTGTCGAGGGGGTGCCTGCCTCCGCCACGCAGCCAAGGAGGTCTCCATCACAGCCCATCCCCGACGAGGGACCGCGCCTCCTGGGTGAAGCGCCTGTCGAGCCGGATGGCTCGTTTTTTGTCGAGGTTCCGGCCGATACTCCCTTTTTAATGCAGCTTCTGGACGAAAAGGGGAGGGTCCTGGAGACGATGCCCCGGTGGATGTGGGTCCGGCGCGGAACCAGCCGCGGCTGCATCGGATGTCATGAGAACAAAGAACTAGCGCCCGAGAACCGGGTCTCGGATGCGGTGAGAAGAGCCGTGCCCTTCGTTCTCCGGCAAAAGAAGTAGGGTATCAAACCGCGAAGACCATAAAGACCGCCAAGGCCTTTTTGATTTTTTTGTGGTCTTCGCGGTCTTAGCGGTTCTGGTTTAAGATGATGAGTCACCCTCGTATCGTTTTTTCGGGTCTGGCAATACTGGTTGCGCTGGCATCCTCCAGTATCCTTCCCGGTCATCAGTCCAAACCGTCCCGCGATGGAAGCAGGAGGGCAACCTACGCCGTTCCGGAAGATGACCTGTACAAGTCGCCGATTCAAATGGCTCTTTCAAGAGACGGCCGCCGGCTCTTCGTTACTTGCGAGAATAGCGGCGAAGTGCTGGTTATGGATACCACGGTCCGCAGAGTCGTAAGCAGCGTGAAGACGGGGAAAAATCCGTTCGGCGTTGCGCTGAGCCCCGACGAGAGCCGTCTGTATGTCAGCAACCGCTGGGATGACAATGTAACGGTTGTCAATACAGGGAGCATGGAGGTCATCCGACAGATCACTGTCGGGGATGACCCTCACGACCTGGTCACGGATGAGACCGGAAGATACCTGTTCGTGGCAAACCTGGGCACCGACGACGTGTCTGTGATCGATACTGTCGATTTCAAGGAGATCAAAAGGCTCGAGACGGGCCGCTCACCCTTCGGAATAGCCCTTTCTCCGGACCACCGGTTCATGTACGTATCCAGCCAGCTATCCATCCCCATCCCATTCCGGACGCCTCCGGTCCTCGAACTCACGGTCATCGATGCAAAGAGCCAGGTCGTAGTCGGAAGGCGACAATTGTTCTCGACCCTCGTCGGACAGAATCTTGCCGTTTCTCCTGACAACCGTTTCGTTGTGGTAGCGTTGGAACTGCCCAAAAACCTTCTTCCCGAAACACAGGTGTACCAAGGCTGGATGGTCACTCACGGGTTTGCCATTGCCGAAGCCGGACCGCAAGGACGGGTAGCCTATTTCCTTCTGGATGAAGCGAACCTCTATTATGCCGACCCGTTCGGCGTGACGTTTTCACCGGATGGCCAGAGGCTCTACATCTCATCGAGCGGTGTGAATGCCGTCACCGTGATAGATATGAGGAGAGTGGCCGGGCTGTTGCAGGCTCAGGACGGAAAGATCGGGCTTTCCGACGAAGCCATCGGCCTCAACGCGCGCAACCTGGGCCTCAGCTCTGAATATGTTCTGGCCCGCGTCCCTACGCAGAGCAATCCTAAGGATATCGTCGCTTCACCCGACGGCCGCTGGATCTATGTCGCCAACCGGCTCTCCGATTCCATCCAGGTCATTGATGCCGGGAACAACCAGGTTGCCGGTACGATAGACCTGGGAGGGCCCAAGATCGAAACGGTCCTGCGCAGGGGTGCCCGGCTTTTCAATTACAGCAGCATCAGCTTTCAGAAACAGTTGAGCTGTAACACATGCCACCCCGAGTATCACCTCGACGGTCTGGTCTACGACATTGTCGGGCCGGAAGAAGGAATCGGGCAGAATCTGGTCGATAACAGGACGATGAGAGGCATAGCGGACACGGGCCCCTACAAGTGGTCAGGCAAGAACCCGACACTGCAACGCCAGGACGGACCGAGGGCTGCCCAGCTGTTCTTCCGCTCCCATGGTTTTGAGAAGGATGACCTCGAAGCAACGGTCCATTTTATCGAATCACTTCCGTTGAAGAAGAGCCGGTATCTAAGTGCCGACGGGCAGCTGAACGAGTTCCAGAAGAGGGGCAAAGCGGCCTTCGAGCGTGCTTACACCAAAGATGGGCGTTACATCCCGGTGGCCAATCGATGCATAACCTGCCATCCGTCTCCTTATTATACAGACCGCATGACTCACGATGTCGGGACTCAATCGAACACCGACGACAGCGGGGAGTTCGATACGCCTCAACTCGGCGACATCTACGACACTGCGCCGTTCCTGCACGATGGCCGCTGCTATTCGCTGGAGGAAATCTGGACCGTCTTCAATCCGGGCGACACTCACGGCGCCACCAACGACATGGCGAAGGAAAACTTGAACGAACTGATCGAGTACAGCAAGACTTTGTGGGTCGGCGAGCCCGTGCCTGATAAAGAGCTCTTCGCTTCACTGTTTGCAAAGTCCACGGCGGGGAACTACCGGCTGAAAGTGGAAAACCTGGATTCCCTCACCCAGCCCGGCGCGAAGTATGCAGGCAATGAGGTCTGCGGAACCTGCCATGCGCGAGAGTACAAAAAGTGGCTGGGCACCAGACATTCACGAAGCTGGGTGATGCTGGGGATGACTGAGAAAGCCGACCGGGTCAAGTCGTATTTCAACGTGAAGTCATTGAGTCCACAGAATAGTGCGATCTGCCTGGCGTGCCATGGGACGGCAGCGGATACGCCTCCGGAATCCCGGATGCCCACGTTTCATGTCGAGGAGGGAGTTCAGTGCGAAACCTGTCATGGACCGGGAGAACAATACTCGACGGAAGAGGTGATGAAGAACAAACAGGAGGCAATCTCCCTGGGATTGAGAATGCCGACAAAAGAAGTATGCTTAAACTGTCACAAGGCCAAACCCTCGCACGAGTTCATGCACCTGAAGCCGTTCGATTTCGAGGAAATGTACAAAAAGATTGTTCATATGCACGGAGTGGAGAAGTGATTTCAGTCCGGCTTTGCATGCGTGTTCATAATGGGGTTGGGAAGGCTTGGGCAGTCAACCACCTATTGGGTGCACCCAAGTCTATGAAAACAGGATGCGAGACCGGCGTCCTGGGAGCGCGGGCGTCTCGCCCGCATATGCGCCCGCTTCCATGGGAATTGCGCGCGGGACGCGCGCGGTCCCAGGCTTTTTCCGGGACATCGTCAAGAATTGAGAGGCTCGAATGAAAAAACTGCTGCCGGGTATCCTGCTTTTCGCAGCGCTTGCTGCCATGGCCGCTGAGGAGCCCCTTCCCAGGGTCTACAGGTACTGGGAGTCGTTCCACAAAGAAGACGGCCTGCCGGCCGACAAGGTCTTCTCAATCCTGGTCGATGGAGATCGCATCTGGGCTGGTACTGAAAGTGGACTTGCCTGTTACGAAAATGGTAAATGGCGCTCCTACGGGGTGAAGGAAGGTCTGTCTCATCCCGCCGTTCTGAGCCTCGCCCTCGATCCTGCCAGCGGAGATATCTGGGCGGGGACGATGAAGGGATTGTCGCGCTTCTCGGCCGGCCGTTTTGAAAACTTCACGCAATTCAACAGCGGACTGCCGAACGACGTCGTATTCGGCGTCTGCGTCGAGAACCAGAACGTCTGGACTGCAACCACAGCGGGGACAGCGCGCTTCCGGGTGCGCGAAAAGAAGTGGGATGTCTACACTCCCGCGAACTCTCCTCAGCACGAGCCCTGGGGATACTTTGTAACCTATGGAGACGGCCGGGTCTATGCGGCTCTGTGGGGCGGCGGTGTCCTGGAGTTCGACGTCGCCACGCAGGCATGGAGATCATGGCTCGACCCTGACGGAGAAATGGAGTACGACCTCTTTCGCGATGACGGGCTCATCCACAACATCACGACCAGTGTCAGCTATGTCGAGAAAATTCTCTGGGTTTCCACCTACTTTGGCATGAGCCGGTATGACGGGAGGGAGTGGCGCGGATACATGGATCACGACTCCGGGCTGGCCAGCAACTTCATCAACTTTGTCAAAGCCAGAGGCCGTGTCGCCTGGGCGTGCACGGACAAAGGGCTTAGCGCCGTCAACGGAGACACGAACCGGTGGGTAACTTAT
>JBGQNR010000093.1:0-22122 GCA_041501225.1 Acidobacteriota bacterium | reverse complement strand
GGCACCCGGCTCGGGCAGCTCAACGATGACATTCAACGTGGGACCGGCCACGATAGCCGGAACCTACGCGATCACGCTGACGGCGACAGGTGGCGGGATAACACACACAATAAACATCAGCCTGACGGTAACTCCGTAAATCGAGCAGAATTCCGGGTACAGGCCAGAAGGGGCCTTAGTTAAGAAATCCCGAAGTGTTGCTGTGTCCGATGTTCTTGGAGAAGAGCGTTTTGATCGAGCGTTTCGGTATTGTTCAAGTCGAGCGCATTGGAAGGTGGAATGGGAATTACCGGCGGGGCAACTGCAGGATCGTCTCCGCCGCCAACCGGGCTGACTTGCTCACCAGATTGACGCACGCTTTGTGGCCGCCCGCCAGATGGAATTTCTCCTCCTCTTCCAGGATCACGGTTTCAAAATTCCGGCCGAAGATCCTGATCTGCAGGTCGCGGCACGACCAACTGCCGAACTCCTGGATGAAGCGCTGGTAAAAACCCCGGATCAGCATCAATGATCGGGGCAAATGGTAGGTATCATCGATTTCCCGGGGCTCCGGGTAGATGGTGTCGGAAAAATCTTCGCGTCCGCAGGCCAGTCCCATGGCCATGATGCAGCCAACCAAGGCGCCGCAGATGTTCTGAGTCAGCGCAATGCCCAGGTTGGTGAATCCCGCCGCTTTCAGCACTTCCGGACCGCCAGGCAGCTTCATCTCCTCCATGAGCGCCCGCAACGAGCACTGGCCGCACCCACTGTACTTGTCCATGTAGAAAGCGGCCTTCGCCTCCACCCGATTCAACAGTTCCACTTTGTCGGCTTCAGATAAGCCGCTCCCCCAATGTTCCGCCATTCCTTCCACTCCCTGTAAAACACGTTTGCGACATCGTACTCGCAGAAGTCACAAACGACCCATTAATTCCGATCATGCGGAAATGACCTCCGCCCTTACAACCCATGGATCTTGCAGGCCCGGACGGTGTTCTTCATCAGCATTGTGATCGTCATCGGCCCCACGCCTCCCGGAACCGGGGTGATCGCCCCAGCCACTTCGATCGCTTCCTCAAATGCAACATCCCCCTTCAGTATTCTCTTGCCGTCTGGAGTGCGGCCGATCTCGTTGACACCCACATCGATCACGACCGCACCGGGCTTGATCATATCGCCCCGGACATATTCGGGTGTGCCGGCTGCCACGATCAGGATATCGGCGCGCCTTGAGTGTGCGGCCATATCCCTGGTTTTGGTGTGGCAGACGGTAACCGTGGCGTTCGCGCCCCTGGCCTTCTGCAGCAACATATTCGCGATCGGCTTGCCGACGATGTTCGAGCGGCCGATGATGACCACCTCGGCGCCTGAGGTCTCCACGCCGGATCGGAGGATCAATTCCTGGATGCCGGCAGGCGTGCAAGGCAGGTAATCGGCTTGGCCGATCACAAGCTTCCCAACATTCAACGGGTGAAAGGCGTCCACGTCCTTCCTGGGATCTAGAGCGTACAGAACTTTGGTTTCATCGATGTGCCGCGGCAATGGGAGCTGGACCAGAATGCCATGGATCTTCGGGTTGTGATTGTAGCCATCAATAAGCGCCAGCAGAGCCGCTTCGCTGATGTCGTCGGGCTGATTGTCCTGCACCGAATAGAATCCGAGCTCGTGGGCTGCTCTTTGCTTGGCCCGCACATAGCTCTCCGAAGCGGGATTATTCCCAACCAGCACGGTCACCAGTCCCGGCACCGCGCCGCAGCTCGCGCGCAACTGTTGTACCTCCGCGGCGAGTTCCTCGCGAATCTCCCTGGCTACGTCCGCGCCTTTAATCAGCCTGGCGGTCATCGATAACCCTCCCCAAAGCGCCGAATGAGTGATTGTCGCAACGTTTATCCACGCGCGGCCCGAGACTGTCAATCATTTTATCTCCACAGTCCCGAATGGTGCTTAAATGTATGATTTGTCCTTCCGCATGCGGTCACTTCTTCTTGGGGGTGACCAGGGCGGCCCGGGTGATGGCGCGGTCACCGAAGCGATGCGTGATGTTGTCGAGCGCCTGAGCAAGTTGGCGGTCTTTCTCGGGAGTGGAATCGAACAGGGACAGTTGGCCTGCATCTTCGGGCGTGGTCAGATTGCTGGCATAAACTCCGACCAGACGCACCAGCTTTCCCGGATGCATAAGCGGTTGCATCAGTTCCCAGGCTACCGGGAATAATTTCTCCGTCGTGTCGGCAGGTTTCGGCAGACTTTGGCGCCGCGTGGTTGTCGAAAAATCGGCTTCGCGCAGTTTGACGGTGATGACACGGCCGCGGGCATCGTTGGCTCGCAGGCGCCGAGCCACTTTTTCCGTCAGCTCCAGGAGCGTGTCATGCAACAGCTGCCGGTCCTCGGTGTCGCGTTCGAAGGTAGTTTCATGGCCGATCGATTTGAAGCCTTCTTCCGGCGAAACGATGCGATCGTCCATGCCTTGCGCTAGCTGCCACAGATGCTCGCCGCTTTGTCCCAGGCGCCGTACCAGGTCGGCGCGCTCCAGACTGGCGATGTCGCCGATCAGCCGGATGCCAAGCCGGCTCAACGCTTCCTCTGTCTTGGGACCGACACCCCAAAGCCGCCTGATGGGAAGGGGGGCGAGGAATTCCTGCTCCCGACCGGGTTCGACGATCACCAGCCCGTCCGGCTTTTGCAGATCGGATGCCACCTTGGCAACAAATTTGTTCGCGGCTATGCCCACCGATGCCGTCAGGCGCTGATCCTCGACGATGCGGGCCTTGATCCTGCGGGCGATCTCCACACCCGAACCGAGCAGCCTGCGGCTGCCGGTTATGTCCAAAAATGCTTCGTCGATGCTGACCTGCTCCACCAGATCGGTAAACTCCAGCAGGATCGACATGAGGCGGTCTGAAACGCACGCGTACTTGCCCATGTCCCCGCGCACGTAGATGCCCTGTGGGCAGCGGCGCCAGGCTTCAGAAATCGGTTGCGCGGAGTGGACCCCGAATTTGCGCGCTTCGTAGGAGCAGGTTGCCACAATGCCGCGACCTTTGCCGGCCTTGGGATCCGATCCCACGATCAGAGGCTGGCCGCGATATTCAGCGTGGTCGCGCTGCTCCACCGCCGCAAAAAAGGCATCCATGTCGACATGAAGAATGGTCCGGTTCATCTCGACTTCCGCTCCCCAAGGTTGCTATGGTAATTGCCGCAGAGACAGAAATCAAACCAGATAGACTTCCGAGACCGCGAACAAGAGTTCGAAATCATTTTGAGGTCTTCGCGCTAGAGAAGGGAGATTCAGATGGGAAAAGGGCTTGCCGTGGTTACCGGGGCATCCTCAGGGATCGGGTGGGAGATGAGCAAACAGTTGGCGGCGCGCGGATACGACCTGCTGTTGGTCGCGCGCAGGGACGCTCGGCTCAGGGAGCTTGCGGCTCAGATCCAGTCAGAAGGCCGCACGAAAACGGACATCCTGAAACTCGACCTGACCGCGAAGCAAGAGCGCCGCGATCTGGTCTCCATGATCGCGCGCGAGCAGGGCCGTCTAGGCCTCGTCGTCAACAATGCGGGATTCGGTGCGGTCCGATCTTCGGTGGACATTGGCACGGCAAAAAGCCTCGAAATGATCGAACTCAACATAAGCGCTTTGACCGAACTCTCGCTGGAAGCTGCGAAAATCCTCGTGCCGAAACGGTCTGGCGGTATCATCAATGTCGCATCCACCGCCGCATTCCAGGCCGTTCCCTACCTGGGCGTCTACTCGGCAACCAAAGCCTATGTGCTGAGTTTCACGGAGGCGCTTGCCGAAGAGCTGCGCGATGCTGGGGTGCGTGTCATGGCACTCTGCCCGGGCTACACAAAAACCGAGTTTCAGCAAGTCGCCGGCGAGAGTATCGAAAGTAGGAGCAAGCGCCGCATGATGAGCGCTGCCGATTGCGTGCGCATCGGTCTGCGTGATTTTGATGCCGGCAAGCGCGTCAGCGTGACCGGAATCGGCAACAAGCTCCAGACCCTTGCCAGCTGGATCTTCCCTCGCACCTTGGTTATTCATATGGCAGGGGAATTGGTGAAGGGACGAATCGGGAAACAACCGGAGTGATTTTGGAATTTGGATTGCGGATTTTGGATTGACAGACCCAGTGATTCTCAATCCAAAATCCGCAATCCAAATTCCAAAATCACCTGAGTTGATCCATATAGGCCCATAAGGCGGGAAAGCCGCCGGTGTGCCAGAAGAGAATCGTTTCGTGCTTGCCGATGATGCCGCGGCGGATGAGATCGATCATGCCGGCGGCGGCTCTGCCGGTATATACCGGATCCACCAGGATCCCTTCACAGCGGGCAATCAAATCGATGGCCTCACGCTCCGGCGGCCCCATGATGGCATAGCCTGCTCCCAGGTAGTCCGCGTTGGCACAGACGTCCCCCGGCTGCATGGTCCTGTTTTCGCCGAGCAGGTGGAAGATACCGGTCGCGATGCCGGCGACGAGGTGCTGCAATGAGGCAAGTTCTTCGTCCACGCTGATGCCCAATACCTGACCGTCAAAACCGGTCAGAACCGCACCGGCAGCCATGCCTGCATGAGTTCCACCCGAGCTGGAAGCAAAGATGATCCGATCGAAATGCTCGGTCGTCTGGCCCATGAGCTCCTGCATGGCAGCAGCATAGGCCGTCGCCCCCAGCGGATTCGAACCGCCCAAAGGAATGGGATACGGGTTGCGACCGGCGGCTTTTTCTGCAGCCACCACTTCGTCCATAACCTCCTCGCGCGTGCGGTCGCCCGCCCAACGGATTTCCGCCCCCAACAGATGATCCAGGAGCAGGTTGCCCACAGGTTCAGCCGGAGCATGACCGCGTAACACGAGAATGCAGCGAAAGCCTGTCCTGGCTGCGGCAGCTGCCGTTTGCCGGCAATGATTCGATTGCACGGCGCCCACGGTAATAAGAGTATCGGCTTTCTTGAGCTGGGCATCTGCAACCAGAAACTCGAGCTTGCGCGTCTTGTTCCCTCCCCCGGCGAGCCCGGTCAGATCGTCGCGCTTAATAAACAGCCGCGGGCCGCCCAGTTCTTTGCTCAAGCGGGGAAGCGGATCAACGGGCGTGGGCGAAGAAGTGAAACGAACTCGGGGAAGATCGATTCTCATAAGTCCTCCGGCCAGGATGCAATTCTCAGTCTGCGATCAGGAGATCCCATTTTATCAGTGAATCCCGGGAAATGGCCTGGAATATCCGCATCCTAAAAACCTCAACGCAGAGGGCGCAGAGGCCGCAGAGGGTTTTTTCTTTTGGATAACGTTTCTCTGCGATCTCTGCGCCCGCTGCGTTGAGGTTTTTCAATGGTCGGGTACGATCGGATCCCGGTCGCTTTTTTCTCCTCCAAACCTGCCACTCCCGAGGGGATTTACCTGGTGACCAGACCATGAATCTGCTATATTATGAAATTTACTTTCATCATTCATGGTGACCATCCAAGGAGAGTTCGGAAAGCATGACAATGGAAGAGCGTAGCCCCGCCAGAAAGGTGATCCTGGTCGGCAATCCTAATGTCGGCAAGTCCGTCATTTTCAGATTGTTGACTGGAAGCTACGTTATGGTCTCGAACTTTCCGGGCACTACGGTCGAGGTGTCGCGCGGCCGGATCAACTTGGGGGGCGTGGCCTATGAAATTGTGGATACCCCGGGCGTTCACAGTCTGGTTCCCCAATCGGAGGATGAGCGTGTCACCTGCGAGGTTCTGCTTGAGGAAAAACCCGATCTCGTTGTGCAAGTCGCTGATGCCAAGAACCTGCGCCGCACCCTCCTGCTCGCCTCCCAACTGGTCGAGTTCCATATCCCGATGGTGCTTGTGCTCAACATGATGGACGAGGCACAGGAGCGAGGCATCGAAATCGACACCGCAGGCTTATCCAAACTGCTTTCGGTCCCTGTGGTTGAAACTGTGGCCATTTATTCCCAGGGACGCCGCCAGCTCATGCAGGCATTACAGAAAGCGTCGCTGCCGACGGATCCGCTGCGCGACTCCCGTCCCAGGCAACACATCTCTTCGGTACTCAACGGTTCGGGTTCGATCCCGGGGGCGCTGGCCGCAGAATGGCTCTCGCTCGGCGATGCCGGTTTTGCCAGGAGGCTGGAGTCGACCCTGGGGGCGACAGCCGTAGAACGACTCGAGAATGCGAGACGGACTTACGCAGAGGCTTGTCATCGATCTCTGGCAAAGGATGTGGCGGCGAGCCGAAATGAGTTTTTGGACCGCACCGTTGATATCTTCAAGAAGAAGAGACAGACCCGATTGCTCGCGGAGAATGACAGCCCGACATCCAGAATATGGCTGGGATTGCTGATCGCCGGCCTGGTGTTTTTCGCCTGGAACGAGTTGGGCAGTCTGGCAGGCCTCGCGACTCCTTACAAGTGGGCGACCCGATATCTCGCTGCGCACCTGTTGACCGATTCCGGCAGCACGAGCTTCATTTCTACCCTTTTATTCACTAAGGCATCGTCGGGACGAGGGGAATTCGGACTTGCGCTCGAAGCACTTCACTTCATGTTTTTCATCGCCCCCGTCATCATTCCCTTTGGTGTGCTCATCGTCCGAAGCCGGAGATTTGCGCAGGAAATCGGCATTCTGACGCGGCGCGCCTCGACCGGCATTCCGATTTTGATCTGTGTGTTGCTTCTGCTATTTGAGTTCGTCGGCTACACCGGAGCCCAGACGATGGTGGGTTTTCTGGAAGACATTGTCTTCGGTCGTTACCTGATTCCGTTGCTCAGGGGATTTATGCCTGCGGGATTTTTGCAGGAACTCATTGTCGGCAAGTACGGACTTGTATCGATGGGATTGACCTATGCGATCGCGATCGTTTTGCCGGTGGTGGCGACTTTTTTCATCGCATTCAGTTTGCTGGAGGACAGCGGGTACCTGCCGAGGCTCTCGATCCTGTCGGATCGGGTGATGCGTCTGATGGGGCTCAATGGGAAAGCCACCCTGCCGATGGTGCTCGGCCTCGGATGCTGCACCATGGCGACGATCACGACGCGGGTCCTGAGTTCGCGCAAGGAGCGTCTGATCGCGACCCTCTTGCTGGCACTTGGCATCCCCTGCTCGGCGCAATTGGGCGTGATTCTGGGCATCGCGTCCGGATTTTCGCCGGCAGCAACCCTGACGGTGATCGGCGTAGTTGTATCGCAGCTTTTCCTGGTCGGCTTTTTGTCGTCCAAGCTGATCCGTGGCCAGAGGAGCGAATTTATCTTCGAAATCCCCCCGATTCGCGTCCCGCAGATCAGAAACATTGCACTCAAAACCGGCTATCGGATACATTGGTATTTGAAGGAAGCGCTGCCCCTTTTCCTTTATGGCACCGGGGCGCTTTTTATCCTGGACAAAGTAAGAGTGGCGGGGCTGAGCCTGCTGGAATGGCTGCAAAAAGGGCTGGCGCCGGTCATGATAGGATTACTGCACCTGCCGGAGCAGGCAGCCAGCGTTTTCGTCCTGGGATTTTTGCGGCGCGATTATGGAGCCGCCGGTTTGTTCCAGATGGCGCGCACGGGAGCACTGAGCGCGCAGCAGGTGGTGGTGAGTTTGGTGGTCATTACCCTGTTCGTGCCCTGTCTTGCCAGCTTCCTGGTCATTGCCAAGGAGCAGGGGATGAAGCGGGCCGCGGCTATAACAGTATTCATCATCCCATTTGCTATCGGCGTCGGCACGGTGCTCGGTTGGGTGCTGCGCACGTTGAACATCACTTTCGGATAGCAATTAACCCGTCAAACCATTCGAAACCCGGTCATACCTACGATGAAAGTTACAGCAGGCAAGCTCCCCGAGCACTTAGCGGAAGTCCTCGAATCGCTGTGGGTTCTGGAGGAGAAAGGGGGCGGCACACCCCGCGATTTCTGCCATGGGCAGGGGACAGCGGCCACCGAGGAACAATTGGAGGATTTGAGACGGCGGGACCTGATCACCATCGATTCGGCAAGGGACGTCAGGCTTGCGCGCGACGGACGTATTTTGGCAGAGAAAATCATCCGCCGTCACCGTCTTGCCGAGCGTCTGATTTGCGATGCTTTGGGCAGCCATGTGGATGACAGCGAGGATGCAGCGTGCGAGTTTGAGCACATTCTGGCGGACGGAATTGCGGACTCGATTTGCACCCTGCTCGGACATCCGCGCTATTGTCCTCATGGCAGGCCGATACCCGAAGGTGAATGCTGCCGCAGGACGCAAGAAAAGCTGCGGCCCATTCTGGTGTCCAGCGATCAACTAGATACCGGAGAATCCGCCACTATTGCCTACTTGTGCACGACAGAGCACGCGCGGATGCTGAAACTGTCGTCGTTGGGGATCACTCCTGGAAATCGGCTCAGACTGCTGCAAAAGTGGCCGAGTTGCGTGTTCCAGTGCGATGAGACGGAAATCGCCGTCGAGGGTGAGGTCGCAAAAAACATCTATGTCCGCCGCGACGGGCGGACTGGGCGTGGGGATTAGAGTAGGAGCGCGGCAGGTTGCCGCGCTCTCCTGGGCTAGTAGAGTTCCTGGGTCTTGCGTTTGGGGCGTTCGCGCTCCTTGCGGCGTGAATCGTGGCCGCCGAACCTGCCGCCGCCACCGCCTCCCGGCCTGTTGCCGAATCGCTGACCCCCTCCTCCGCCAAATTCACGCTTCTTGGGGGGCCGCGCTTCATTTACAGTAAGGGCGCGTCCGTCCAGCTCTTTCCCGTTCATCGCCTGTATGGCGGCATCCATGTCGGCCTCAGGGGCCAACTCGATGAACCCAAATCCGCGCGACCGTCCCAATTCCATATCGCGCATGACCTTGACGCTTGCGGTCTTGATATTCAAGTTCGCGCAGAGCGTGTCCAGATCCGCCTCTACGACGTTAAACGACAGATTACCAATAAAAAGTTTTCCTGGCATGAGATCTCGCTTTTAAAGTGACGATGCATTTAGGACCGGGGGTCCCGGCAGTCCGGAACCCCCATAATCCTGCCTATATTTTTACGACGTTCTGAGCCTGCAGGCCCTTCGGACCTCTGGCCACCTCAAACTCAATCTTGTCGCCCTCATTGAGGGATTTGCGGCCGGTTCCCTCGATCGCGGTGTGGTGGACGAAAACATCATCCCCTGCTTCGCGGCTGACAAAACCGTAACCCTTGTCGTTGTTAAACCACTTCACTGTTCCTTGTTCTTTCATTTCTTTTCCTAGTTGCAACTTACCCTTGCGGGCAAAAATGTTATTTTCGGGTTTCCGTAATCATCCGCGGGCTGTGGGGCCGAAAACAAAAAAAGCCACCCTCCGTCCAGGAGCAGTAGCTTATTCCTATCAACGAAGTCCTTACAAAAACCTACGCATGTATAATACTGTAGTCTCGAGCTCTCAACAAGATAAATCGCATACAAACTGAAAGACTCGAAAGACTCGGGGACAGGGAGGCCGACGGCTACCCCCTCCTAAAGCTGGAAGCGCCGCAAGCGCAGGGCGTTACTGATGACGGAGACCGAACTGAAGGTCATGGCGGCCGCGGCGATCATAGGGCTGAGCAACAGACCGAAAACCGGATAAAGGATTCCCCCTGCGAGCGGCACTCCGAGCGTATTATAGAGGAAGGCGAAAAAGAGGTTCTGGCGAATATTCCTCATCGTACCGCGGCTGAGCTTGCGCGCGCGCGCAATGCCGCGCAGGTCCCCTCGTACCAGGGTAATGCCGGCACTCTGGATGGCGATGTCCGTCCCTGTCCCCATGGCGATCCCGACGTGAGCTTGAGCCAGTGCGGGGGCATCGTTAATGCCGTCTCCTGCCATGGCGACGACCCGTCCCTCTGCCTGGAGTTGCTTGATTATTTCCCCTTTCTGGCCAGGCAAGACCTGCGCTCTCACCTCGTCGATGTTCAGACTGCGCGCTACGTCTTCCGCCGCAGCTCGGTTGTCACCTGTCAGCATGACCAGCCGCACGCCGTCGCGATGCAGCATGCGGATGGCCTCGGGCGTGGATTCCTTAATTGGATCCGAAACCCCCAGGAGCCCCGCCGGCCGGCCATCGATGGCCACGAACACGATCGACTGCGCGCCGCCATGCAACTCCTCGGCCTTGCCGGTCAAGCCCGCAGGATCGACGCCGAGCTGGTCGAGCAGGCTTTGATTGCCAAGGGCGACCGTATGCCCGTCGACCTTTCCGGCGATGCCCATGCCAGGGAAAGAGCGGAAATCCCGGGGCTCGCCGAGCTTCAGCCCCTTCTGCTCCGCGGCGGTCACCAGGGCAGCTGCGAGCGGGTGCTCGCTCCCTCGTTCCAGTGACGCCGCTGCCTGCAGGAGTTCCCTTTCTCCCCACGGAGGCAGGCAAACGACCGTGCTCAGCCGCGGTTTTCCCTCGGTGAGTGTCCCGGTCTTGTCAACGACCAGGGTGTCAACATGTTCGAGTATCTGCAGCGCCTCTGCATTTTTGATGAGCACCCCCGCCATCGCGCCTCGACCCGTACCCACCATGATAGACATGGGCGTCGCCAGTCCCAGAGCGCAAGGGCAGGCAATGATCAGTACCGATACCGCACTCACCAGGGCATAGGCAAAGCGTGGAGCCGGTCCGATCCAGGCCCAAATGCCAAAAGTGACGATGGCAGCAAGGACCACGGCAGGGACAAAGTAGGACGACACTCTATCGGCCAGACGCTGAATCGGCGCTCGCGTGCGTTGCGCTTCGCTCACCATCCGGACGATCTGTGCCAACAGAGTATCTCCTCCTACCCGTTCGGCACTCATGACAAAGCCTCCCGTACCATTCACCGTTCCTCCGGTAACTCGGGTGCCTTGGAATTTTTCTACGGGAATCGGCTCCCCCGTCACCATCGATTCATCCACCGAGCTGGATCCCTTCAGAATCACCCCATCCACCGGCACTTTTTCTCCGGGGCGCACGCGTAGCCGGTCGCCTGGTTTGACCTGGTCCAAGGGGATGTCCTGGTCGCCGAGATCTTCGCGGACCAGGCGGGCGGAGTTGGGGGCAAGGCGCAGAAGATCACGGATGGCGCTGCTGGTCCGGCTGCGGGCGCGCAGCTCCAGCACCTGGCCAAGGAGGACCAGCGTCGTGATTACCGCCGCCGCTTCAAAATATACGGCGGGCTGCCCACCATGGTCTCGGAATGACTCGGGATATATCCCCGGAAACAACGTGGCAATCAGGCTGTCCAAATAGGCAGTCCCGGTGCCGATGGCAATGAGGGTAAACATATTCAGATTGCGGCTGACCATGGAAGCCCAGCCGCGCCGGAAAAAGGGCAGCCCGCCCCAGAGAACAACCGGCGTAGCCAGCAGGCATTGAATCCAGACCAGGGCACGATGGGAAGGAAGGAATGACAGCCCAGGACCGCCCGTCATTTCACCCATGGCGATGATCAGAATGGGAACGGTCAGGACCAGACTGAGCCACAAGCGCCTCTTCATTTCGTAAAGTTCGGGGCTGGCATGATCCGAGAGTGTAATGATGCGCGGCTCGAGCGCCATACCACAGACAGGGCACGAGCCTGGCTTGTCACTGATCACCTCCGGATCCATGGGACAGATGTAGTCGGTCTTGGCAAGAGGATCCGCCGTTCTCCTTTGGGCCGGCTCCATGGCGGCTTCCGGCTTGGCGGGGCCTGTCCGCCCCAGAAATCGCTCCGGCGCAGACGCAAAGCGATCCTCGCACGACCGGCAGCAGAAATAGTACTTCTGCCCTTGGTAATCCACGCTGGCTGCAGCGGTTTTCGGATCCACGCTCATGCCGCAAACGGGATCCAGGGCCGGTTTGACGGGTGCACCGAGAATCTTGAACGGCTGATCCTCTAGAGCAGTGAACTGATCCGGAGCTTCCCGGAAGCGTTGCTCGCAATTCGAATTACAGAAATAATAGGTCTTCCCCTTATGTTCCGCTTTCCCTGAAGCCGTTCGTGGATCCACCCGCATGCCGCACACCGGATCCTTCGCCATCAGCGTGTTCCGCTCGTTCCCACTCATCCGCACTCCCCTGTATATTGTTGTTTCACTATTACTTTATCACACAGACAAATAGATGGCCGAGGATTGAAGGGCCTCCAGCACAAGAGGTCATGTCATGCCCTGCGGATCGAGAGATGAAACACCAAAGAACTTGTTACGTCTAATAACCAGGAGAAGAAACTTAAGAAATCAGTTGAGAAGTTGCCCAAGATCTGGGAGGCTAGGGACATCGAACCAAGCGAAAACAGGGGATTTGGGTTGGAGAGATACTGATTTCCTTCGCACTCACCCGAGGCATTTCTTAGTTTTGAAAATAGAGTGCCGGCGGGGAGGAGGAGTAATGGTTGGTATTTTATTGACTGTTCTAGCTGTCCTCCTGGTGATCGTCCTGGCGTTCTGTTATTCGGATCATGGTAAGACCTCCCGCGAAGCCCCCAGAGATTTTCCCTACCTGGACAAGACCCCTAAGAAGAGGAGCTGATCGGGAGGGCCTTCACAGAAGCAGCAGCCAAAGCACACCAGGAACACAAATGCTCGTGCGTGTTCCTGGTCTTCTTTGTGGCTGTTTTTTTATGCCTGGTCTTCCGTGCCGGCCAAAGAATCCATTCTGGCGGCAAGCGCTTCGGAAGACGAGGGTGCTTGCCCGAAACTCCGTTCCCATGCGGCGCGATTTTCCATGCAGAGGTAAACGAAAACTCGCGGCGCATGTGCCCTGATCAGATTCCGCATTTTCGTGTACATCGCATCGCGGATGGGGCGGAAATAGCGCAGTTTGCCGTGATTGCCTGGAACGAACTCTCCGTGGGGGACGTTGGAATGCGGGAATCGACGCCGCACGATTTCCTTCAGGTCGTGGGTGAAACGCAGACATCCGAGACTGATCCAGCAGACGCCTTCCGGATCGACATATTGGAACAAATCCCGTACCACCTCCTCGTAATCCCGCTCCCAGCCGTCGTAATAGATCAGGGGATCAAAATGAAAGCCAACACGGTAGCCCCACCGACGGCATTGACGGGCAGCCTCGAGCCTTTCCTCCAGCGTGGCCGTTATCAGCTCTTCGTTGCGGATGATATGCCTTGGATTCAGCGACCAGGAGACAATCGTGTGCCCGCCGTGATCTATCGCTTGCAGGTTCGCCACCTGGGCGGATTTTGTCTTCAGCTCCAGCACTGCGTTGGGAAGCGAACGAAATAGCGGAACGAGTCGCTGGGAATAAAGCGTGATGTCGTCCAGAGCGAGTGAGTCGGCCGTCTCGCCGGTCCCGATCCTGAACGTGCGTCCGGGACAGCCCAGGACCTTCTCTGTCACCTCGCGCATCAGGTCTTCGATGTTTGTGTAGATGGTCAAGGCCGGATTATTGAGGAATGACTGCAACACGCAATACGTACACTCCAGGTGGCAATTCAGAGCGTAGTTGATCACGAGATAGTTGCAGCAGATCTCGGCGCCCGCACCCGGACATTCCTTCATGAAGCTGCCCCGTTTACGCATCAGGATCAAGGTGCGTTTTGCCATCGTGCGATAGTCCGACGCAGCGCGCAGTTCGCGAAGCAGCGAGTCGACATCTCGCACCGTCCCGGTGGGGACGCCGGGCAATCTCCGGATTATTTCGTGGGTTGCAGCGTCGTTCCAGGAATCTTCCTGGACGACAATGCGCTCGGGATGATAGGGAACCATCGGCATCGTTCAGGAGACCTCGAACAGGCGGTCCAACGAAGCCTTGCGGCCGGAGCGCTCCAGCGCTTCGACTGTCTCGCGGAAAGCCTGCGCAGATGAAACGTCGAATTCCACACGCAGCCGTGGGCTTTCGAAAAATGGATCCGCGGATAACCGCACAGTTCCCGGCAGGTCGAGCGCGGCCTTTTCAGCATTGAATTTCTCGCGCGCATGCGAAATCCGCGGGTTGCGCCTGCAGTAAAGGAAAGAGTAGATTCTCTCCCCTTTCTGAAATGGGGAAAGAACCGCGTCATCAGCGATCGCCGAGATTTCAGGCTGGCTTAGCACCGCGGCCAGGGTCGTGCGGATAATGGCGGCGAGATCCTCAGCGAGATCCAGAACCTCCCGCTGCAGGCTCGCGCTCAAGCGAATCCTGCCTAACAGGGGGGCCGCGCCCGCCTGGATTTCAGGCGCAGTCTGGGCCAGGCGTTCCGCACTCGCCGGCGTCAGCTGCCCTGCGTTCAGCAGGCGCCTCAATTCGGGATGCAGCCGATGAAGATGAAGAAAACTTTGCAGCACGTTTTTGTGCGGGGACAAGCCAAGCAGGGGGAGGTAGAATTCCACCAGCGCAGTGTTCTCGATGCCACAAGTATGTTTGAACGTGGACAGAACTCGAGCCGCCTCGAGCGGGGAGAACCGGCGGTGCGAAAGGTTGTCCCAGACCGCCATGAGAAATAGTCCAACTGGGGTGAATTCCGTCGATGGCAGGATTTTCGCGGCTGCCGCTGCGACGCCTAGATTGCGCAGTCCGTGCAACCGGCGGAACCCGCAGACGATCTTGAATCGGGACGGGATCATGCCTTCGAGAAGTACCACGGGATTAATCAGGCCGACAGCGTGCAGGGATGAACTCATCTCTGCAAGTTCGAGATCTTCGCTAATCCGGAAAGTCTCATCTTCGAAGTCGATCGCAGCCAGCGGAACTTCTCGGAAAATCATGGCTTGAAGCATAAACCGCCCAGCCCTCCAAGACCACAGAGAATTTAAAATGGACAGCTATTTCCGCTCTGATATAGAGTAGGAATGCCGCTCTATTACTGGCATGGATCTAAGTCCGCTGGAGCACTCTCCGGCACGGGCGGCTCCCGTGCGCTGACCGTGCTCCGCATCGATAAGGAGCTAAAGACATGACTTCTCTGTCAGGCTCAACCCGCAGAGCAATATTCGTGGTTTTCATTTTTTGCTGTGTTGTCCTCGTCCGCCCGAATTTGAGCGCACTGGCGCAGGACAATCCGCAATACACGGTAGAGGAGTACAACGCTTACACGGCGATCTCCAGTGAATCCGATCCGGCAAAGAAAATGGATCTGATCACCCAGTTCTTCAAGACTTACCCCAAATCGACTTTGAAGCCAAACGTTACGGCGGATTTCCAGGAAGCGCTGAAGAACCTGAGGGATGCCAAAAAGTGGACCCAGGCGATCAATCTGGGAAAACAGTTCTTGAGCGTAGTACCGGATGACGCTTACACGGTTGCAGTCGTTGCCGAGGGCTACTCAGAGACCAAAAACTATCAACAATTCGTGGTCTTCGGGGAAGCGACCTATAAGACCAATCCCAGCGGCAACCTGGCCTATGCTATGGCCAAGGCCTACAAAGAGCTTAGCAACAACGTTAAGTATCTGGAATGGGGTGAAAAAACCGTCGCCAGTCTCCCAAACAACTACGAGACTATGCTCGAAATGGCCATTATTTACGCTGATAATCAGAGAATCGCCGAGTCGGATAAATATGCCAAGCAGTGCCTCAAGGTGATGCAGTCCACGAAGAAGCCTGAGCAAATGACAGATAAGGACTGGGCCGCCTATAGTTCGCGAGCCTTCCAGGCATGCTATCTCATCATCGGCAGCAACGCTCACCAGCGGCAGGAATACGCCGTCGCGATACCCAACCTGGAAAATGCGATCAAATACAACGCGCGTAACGACCGGGCCTATTACTGGCTGGGAGAATGCTATTGGCAGGCGCGAAACACCGTCCTGGCAATGAAAAACTACGCCAAGGCCAGCCTCTTGAACGGGAGCGCTGCAGTGCCCGCCAGGCAGAAGCTCGAAACGCTCTATAAGCAGACGCACGCGAATTCGTTGGTAGGGCTGGATAAGGTAATCGCAGCTGCCAAAGCCGAGTTGGAGCAAAAGTAGGCGATGTCTGTTTTTACTTATCGAGAGCATGTCAAAACCCGTGGCGAGACCGAGATCCTGGACATTACCGCCTTAGTGGCAAAGGCATTGCATAAGAGCGGTCTCAAAGATGGAGTGGTCACCGTTTTCGTGCCGGGTTCGACGGCAGCGGTGACCACCATCGAGTTCGAATCGGGCGCAATTCAGGATCTGCGTTCCGCCATCGAGCGCCTGGTGCCGAAGTCCGGGCATTACGAACACGATCAGCGCTGGGGCGACGGCAACGGTTACAGTCATGTCCGGGCTGCCTTGTTGAAACCTGGTCTGGCTATCCCGTTCGAAGGGACAGATCTACTGCTGGGTACCTGGCAGCAGCTCGTCCTCATCGATTTCGACAACCGCCCGCGCACCCGCGAAATCATCATCCAGGTCATAGGCGAGTAGTTGAGTAGAGGGTAGCGAAGTGGGCGCCGGACGCCGCACGGCGCTCAGGTCCCGGAATCATCTGATCCCCTGCCCGTCCGGCGAGACTGTCTTAGGACTCATGCGCCAGTTTTTGGAATGGTCTCCATGAGTGTCCACGAAACGCAATCTGCGGATGTCGTGATCATCGGTGGGGGAATTGTCGGCGCCAGCACCGCCTACCACCTCGCATCCATGGGCGCAAGAATCCTCCTGCTCGAGCGGGAGACTCTGCTGGGAACGGGATCCACGGGGCGTTGTGCCGGCGGTTTTCGTCTGCAGTTTTCCACCGAGATCAATATCCGGCTTTCGCTGCTGAGCCTCCCGATGATCCTGGCATTCCCTGAAGAAACCGGTTGGCAGATTGACAACCACCAGGACGGCTACCTTTTTCTCCTGAGCAAGCCTGAGGAAGTGGCCGCCTTCCGCGAAAACGTGGCACTCCAGAACCGCCTCGGAGTGCCTTCACACTTCCTCGAACCGGAGGAAATAGCCAGGCTGGCTCCCCAGATTTCCCTCGACGGCATTCTGGGTGGGACCTATTGCGCGCTGGACGGAATCGGCGATCCGAGCGGGATGACGCAAGGCTACGCTGCGGCAGCGCGCCGCCTCGGAGCCCGGATTCACACCGGCGTTCGTGCCACCGGCATCAGGTGCTCAAGAGGACAAGTCAAAGGGGTGGAGACTGATCAAGGCTATATTTCCTGCGGGGCGGCTGTAAATGCCGCGGGCCCCAGTGCTCGCGAGGTAGCGGCTTGGGCAGGTATCGACCTGCCGGTTTTTCCGGAACGGCGCCATGTATATTCCACTTTCCCCTTCCCACAGGCGACGCGCAATTACCTGATGGTGATCGACTTCAGCACGACATTTTATTTCCATCGGGAAAGTGGTGGCGTACTCATGGGCATGGGCAACCCGAATGAGCCCAGTTCGTTCAATCTAAATGTCGATCCTGAGTTTCTGGATAAGGTGCTGGAGATCGGGCTGAAGCGCTACCCTGCCCTCGCCGACGCCGCGCTCAATCGGGCCTGGGTCGGGCTGTACGAGATGAGTCCAGACGCCCACCCCATCCTGGGCAGGGTCGAAGAGGCCGCGGGATTCTATCTCGCAAACGGATTTAGCGGCCACGGTTTCCAGCACGCCCCCATCGTGGGAAAGCTGCTGGCGGAAGAAATCCTGTTGGGGAATGCGCGCTCTCTTGACATCGCTCCGCTTCGGTTGGACCGGTTCCGCTCGCAGCTCTCCATTCGTGAAATCAACGTCGTTTAACGCCGGGTGCCTGATTTGTCTTTTCGCGAAACAAATGTGCTATTTTGTGCGGCTGGGGGCAAAGGAGAGGCGCCAGGAACGTGCACGTTCCAGCCAGCGCACTGTCACGATATCGTCCAGAATTGTATAGAGCACGGGAATCGCGAGCAAAGTGAGCAGGAAGCAGAGCGACTGGCCGCCGATAATCACCACCGCGATAGCAGAACGCGTTGCTGAGCCCGGACCGCTGCCGAGCGCTGTCGGAATCATTCCCGCAATGATGGACAACGTGGTCATCAGAATCGGACGGAACCGGGCGCGGTTGGCTTCGATCATTGCCCGATGACGCTCATATCCTTGCTCGCGGCGCAGCCGGTTTACAAAGTCGATCTGCAGGATGGAGTTCTTTTTTACCACCCCAAACAGCAGCAATAGGCCCAGGGCGCTCCACATATGCAGCGTTTTGCCGGTGGCAAAAAGCGATACCAGGGCAAAGGGGACGGCAAGCGGCAGCGAGGCCAGGATCGTGATCGGGTGGATGAAGCTCTCGAACTGAGCCGCCAGCACGATGTACATAAAGATGAAGGATAGAACGAAAGCGATGAGGAAGTTCGTAACCATCTCCGCCATAACCTTCCCCTGCCCCGTAAAATAGTAATCGTAGCCCACCGGCAAACCCGTGGCGGTAATCAGCGCCTGTACTTCGCTCATTGCCGTACCCAACGATTTGGAGGGAAGCAGGTTGGCGGTCAGTGTCACCTGATGCTGCCGGTTATAGCGATCGATCTGGGCCGGCCCGGTGCCGCGCTGAATGCGCGCAACGTTGTCCAGCCTGACCAGGCGCCCCTGGCCGGAAGGAATCATCAAGCCGCCGATTACCTCCGCATTCAAGCGCTGGTCAGGGCGCACACGCAGGCGCACCTCGTAGAGTTCATCGCCTTCCTTGTATTTGGTGATATCTTCTTCACCGGAGATCATGGTGCGCAGCGTCCGCGCGATGTCCGTAACCGACACACCCAGATCGGAAGCTTTGTCGCGCAGGATGATGACCTCAACTTCAGGGTTGCCGACGTTCACGGTGCTGTCGACATCGACCAACCCCGGGATCTCCTTCATCTTCCGGGTGAACTGGTCTGAAAGGAGAGACAGCTCTCTCAGGTCAGGCCCGCGCACGATCACATTGACCGGGGTGGCCCGGCCCCCGATCGAGCTTACATTCTGGACCGCGACGCGCACACTCGGGAAATCCTGGAGCGCGGCGCGCGCCTGTTTCATCACATCGAACTGGCTGATCTTCCGGCTCTGGAGCGGCGACATTCGCACGTAGATGGAGCCGTCGGTCACGCCGCCCGTACCCTGCGAGTTGATCGTGGTCAGCAGGTGCTGGACCTCGGGCAGTTTCCGTACACGCTCTTCCATCTGCTGCAGGATCGCATCGGTGCCGCTCAATGAGGTCCCTTCCGGCGCCTTGATCACTACTTCGAATTCGTCCTGATCATCTGCAGGAAAGAAATCCACGCCGATGCGTCTGCCCAGGGGAATGATTGAAAGGAAAGTCAGCGTGCAGATGACCACCATGGTCTTCCGGTGCGTCAGGCTCCATTCCAATATCCGGATATACTTGTTTTCGAGCCCGCGATAAAAACCCGATTCCTTCGACCCATGATGTGTTGCCTCGCCCGCATCCTCGCGGATCCGGATGAAACGGGAAGAGAGCATCGGCGTCAAAGTGAAGCTGACCAGCAGCGAGACCATGATGGCAACGGCAGCCGTCACTCCGAAGCTCTGCAGGAAGCGGCCTGGAATGCCTCCCAGAAATACCACCGGGGCAAATATGACCACCAGCGACAGGGTGGCGGCCATTACGGCAAGGCCGATTTCCCTGGTGGCTTCGACCGCAGCATCAAACGGTCTGAACTTCTTCTCTTCTATATAGCGAAAGATGTTCTCCAGCACAACGATCGCATCGTCGATCACAATCCCCACAGATACCGTCAGGCCAAGGAGCGTGAGGCTGTTCAGAGTGTAGCCAAGTGCGCGCATGACCGTGAATGTCGCGACCAGGGATGTCGGTATGGCGAGCGCGGCAATCAGGGTGGCACGCCAGTTGCGCATAAAGAATAACACGACGAGGCTGGCGAACATCCCTCCGAGGAGCAGGTGCTCGTAAATGGCATTGACCGAGCCTTCGATAAACGTCGACTGATCCCGAATTACGCTGGCATTCAGGTCCGGTGGCAGCGCCTTGCTGATGTCGGCCAGTTTGGCCTTGACGGTATCGATGATGTGGACGGTGTTGGTTCCGGATTGCTTGCGCACCAGCAGGGTGATCGACGGCTTGCCGTCGAGCCGGGCCAGATCGCGCGGCTCCTCATAGCTGTCGGTCACGATGGCAAAATCGCGCAGCCGGATGGGAACGCTGTTATTCACGCTGATGATGAGATCGCGGAATTGCTCCGGAGAGGAGACGCGTCCCAGGGTACGCAGCGTAAGCTCGCGCTTGCCCTGGTCGATGCGGCCGCTGGGAATCTCGATGTTCTGGCGCTGCAGCGCCTGGGACACCTGGCCGATGTTCAAACCCAGCGCGCTCAGCTTTTCCGCGTCGATCTGGATCTGGATCGCACGCTTGCGCGCGCCGATCAACAGCACCTGGCCGATGCCGCTGACACCTTCCAGCTGCTGTTTGACCTGCTTGTCGGCAATCTCGGTGATCTCGCGCAGGCTGCGGTCCCCCGAGACGCTGATCGACATGATGGGAGCCGCATCCGGGTCAGCCTTCTCAATGACCGGCGGATCGATCCCTGCGGGGAGTCGCCGTAGAATCACTGCCACTTTATCGCGCACATCCTGGGTAGCCTGATCGGTGTCGCGTTCGAGCAGGAAGGTGACGATCACGCGCGAGACCCCTTCCACGGTGGTGGCACGCAGTTCGTCGATTCCCTGAATGGTATTGACGGCTTCCTCGATCGGCTTGGTAACCTCAGTCTCCATCTCCTCGGCGCTGGCGCCGGGGAGCACGGTGGTGATCGTAACCACCGGGATATCGACCTTCGGATACAGATCGACACCCAATTCGCGGAACGAGGCTACACCCAGCACCACGAGAGCCATAATCAGCATGGTTGCGAAGACCGGGCGACGAACGCATAGTGCAGCCAGCCCCATCTAGTTCTCCTTCCTGATTTCGACGCGGCTGCCCTGGTGAATCTTGGTCAGCTGCGTGGTCGCAATCCAGGTGCCCGGCGCCAGCCCTTCGGTGATTTCGATAACATCCCCAAAACGGTCGCCCAGTTGGACTACCTTCTCCAGAATCTGCGCATTCTGAATGGAATAGACTTTCTGCACTCCGTAATAGGAAATCACGGCATCCGCCGGCACACGCAGGATCGAATCCGTTTTGGACGTGAACAGGACGGCGCGGGCAAAAAGACCGGGGCGGAGCCGTTCGGCGGAATTGTCGACTTCCGCTTCGAGGGAAAGGGTGCGGCTCTGCGGATCGACCGTGCGCGACACGCGTGCGACACGCCCGAGGAACTTGTCGGCATACGCTTCCACGGTCAGTTCGATTTTGGCTCCGATGGCAACATAGGGGAACCATTGCTCCGGGATGCTGGCGCGCAGCTTGAGGGGATTAGTGTCGGTGATCGACATGATGGCGCCCTGCTCTTTGACGTACTGTCCCATCTCGACCATGCGCGCGCGCACCGTGCCTCCGAAGGGGGCGCGAACCACGGTATCGGCGACCTTTTTCCGTGCCAGAGTAAGCTGAGCGCGCAGGTTCTCAACCTGGGCGATGAGGTTGCGCACTCCTTCCAGCGCAGATGTATAGTTGGCCTCAGCCCCTTTGTAGCGCGCTTCGGCTGAGTCATACACCTGCCGGGCAACCACGTTCTTGGCCAGCAGCGATTGGGCACGCTCAAAATTGACCTTGGCGTCGGTGAGATCAGCGGCCGCTCTGCGCACAACGGAAGTTTGAGTGGGATCCGGCATCGGGTCGGTTTCTTTGGATAGTCCCAACGACGCCAGCGTCTGCTGGAGGGCGGCCTGCTGTCGATCCACCGCCAGAGCGAACTCGCGCGCATCGATCTCCACCAGCACCTGCCCCTGCTGCACGCGGTCGCCCAGATCTGCGCGGACCGCCAACACGCGCCCCGCGACTTCGCTGGAAACCGTCACTTCCCGTTCCCCATCCAGCGTGCCCACGAGCTCCACGGTTCGCTGGACCTGTTCGGGCTGGACTTGGACGGCCTGGATGGCGACCGGCATGTCAGGATCCGCCGTGGTCACCGTGGGATTCTGTCGAGAACAGCCGGAAGCCAGCAGCAACATGAGAATTTGCGCAACGATGACCGCGCGTGCAATGTGATTTTTTCTTATAGTCATGGCAGAAGTTCGCCTGGATTGGTTTGCTGTCAAATCTCAAACCGCAAAGACCTCGATGGTCTCAAAGATCTCGAAGGAAGGCCCTCGAAGGCTCTGGGACAACCTCGATTCAGATATTGTGGATCTCAGGCAGGGATGCTTGCTTGGCGCCGCTCCCTGCCACTATCGGCATCACCGCCGTTGTGCGGGCGCTGCAGCGTGCTTATCCCCCGATGAATCCCTGAAACGACGCCGTTTAGGTATAAACGACCGAGCTAATATACAG
>JBGQNR010000092.1:0-22132 GCA_041501225.1 Acidobacteriota bacterium | reverse complement strand
TATTATCCGCCGTCCGAGATTCTATCCAGGCTGATGGGTTGCATCGAGGGATCCTTTGCCCATCTGGGTCCATACGGAGCGGCGTTCATTGCCGTGAGGGCCATCAAGCAATAGCCGGTCGCAGCCGCCGTGGTACCATATTGAAACAGATCGGGGTGGTGTTCCGAGGCGTGAAGTGGCAGGAAAAGCGCCGCCAAGTCCGGAAGCCTTGGAGGCTTATCTGAGACTTCTGAGTCTCAAGGTGGGAGTTTAAGGGACCATGAACGATTGCTGCACTGAAAAATCCTGCGCGCTTGAACAACTCCGGGAGCGTCAAACGGGCACGCTCCGACTGGTGTTGTCGGCGAACGCTGCCATGTTCGTCGTCGAGCTCATCACGGGCCTGCTTGCTGGTTCTGTGGCGCTGCTTGCCGACTCACTGGACATGCTGGGCGACACCCTGGTATACGGCTTCAGTCTTTATGTCGTTGATCGAGGCAAGCTGTGGAAAGCACGGGCCGCGGCGGCCAAGGCGGCGGTTATGGCCCTCTTCGGAATGCTGGTGTTCGGACAACTCTTGTTTAAGCTCGTCCATCCGAAGGTTCCGGCGTTCGAAGCGATGGGAGCGGTCGGTGGCCTGGCGCTGGCAGCGAATGGGCTATGTTTTGCCCTTCTATGGCGCCACCGAGCCGAGGACATCAACATGCGCTCGGTCTGGCTATGTTCGCGAAACGACGTGACCGCCAACGTCTCGGTATTGCTCGCGGCGTGGGCCGTATCGGTGACTGCGTCGCCGTGGCCCGACATCGCAGTGGGCGCGCTGATTTGCGCCGTATTTCTTCATTCGGCGTTTCTTGTAGCCCGCGAGGCGTATGCGGAGCTGAAGCTTAATCACACCTGTGATCAGAACCCAACGAGATCTATTTCAGCGTGAAGACGAGGAAATACTGGTAGGGCAAGAAGGTATGTTCTTTGGCCAGCTTGAATCCATTGGTTTCCATCTGCCGCACCAGATCTTCGCGGGCGATCTTCATTTCGACCGGGGGGCCAACGGGCAGTTCCTTTTTGTGGAACTCGATCATAATGACCTGGCCTCCGGGCTTGAGCATTTTCTTCATCAGGGCCAGGTACTGTTTCTGGTTTTCAATGTGATGCCAAGTGTCACAGATAAAAAACCGGTCGATCGAAGCGTCCATAAGCAACGGGTCATCAGCCGCGGCAAGAATGGTCACAATATTCTTGAGTTGCATATCCCGGAAGCGGCGATTCATGTATACGATCATGTCAGGGTTGATGTCGACTGCGTAAACCTTCCCCTTGTCGCCGACATGGTGCGTAAACCGCCATGCAAAGTATCCTGACCCGGCGCCGATGTCCGCCACAACTTCCCCTTCTTTTAAGTCGAGGGCCATAACAACGTCATGCGGCTTCTGGTAGGCATCGCGCTGCGGGTCTTCCAGCAATGAAATATAGGCCTTCGGATCCTGGTGCAGCTTATGCATCTCTTCCATAGTCATCTTGCCTGGAATCTGAGCAGCGAGATAGGCCGGCAGAAGAATCAAGGCTATCAAGGCAAACCGGTTTCTCATAAGTTTGCTTCTCCTGTCTGGATATCTCTTTTCAACAGGGACGACAAATACTAATTCTTCATGGTATCACGCTGATGGCATCAATTCAGTGTTCAATGTTGCGTTACCTCTCGTCGATGGGCCAACAGGGCTGCTTGTTTTCCAAACCCCCCAGCTTCGTTTTGCGTTGACGAAAGGAACCGCAGTCCGCGCTTTGGGGGAGATCGTGGTACATTATCAAACCGAGTCCGAGGCCGCGATTAATCCCAGCGAACTGACTGTTTTGCAGTGATGAGTGATGATTGTTGGGTGGCAAACGAGAGCTGCCCGGAGTCCGAGAAAATCGGTTTCACATGTTCGTTGCCCGTTGATGGGTGATTCCTGCCACATATGGACAAGGCCACACAAGAATCGACGGGCCTGCCGCTTGGGGAAGATAGAGACGCGCTGCTGATGGTGCGGGCAGCGGATGGGGACTCGAGTGCCTTCGATGAACTGGTGATCCGGAACCAGTCCGCTGCCTGGGCATTGGCGGTGCACTATCTTGGTAATGCCGCCGAAGCGGAGGATATTGTTCAGGAGGCCTTTCTCAGACTCTTTCGGGCCGCTCCGCGCTATCAGCCCACCGCCAGGTTTCGCACCTACTTCAGCCGAATTGTCGTCCGCCTTTGCCTGGACTACCGCGCGAAGAAACGCCCGGCCTACCGAGAAGCCCTGCCTGATAACGCCGATACCGCGAGGGATCCCGAGGCAGTTCTCCGCAATAAAGAAACCGCAGAAGAACTCCGGCGGGCGCTCGAAGCTCTCCCCCCGGCACAGCGCATGGCGCTGCTGTTGCATCACTTGGAGGGCTTCACCTATTTGGAGATCGCCGAGGCAATGAGCTCATCTGCTAAAGCGGTGGACTCCTTGTTACAAAGAGCCCGACATGCGCTTCGCGTTCGCCTGGACTTCATCAAGAATCATTTCCAGCCGTAACAAATCCGCATCAAAGGTGAGCTTGGGTTTCCTCTGTGGAGGGGAAATCGCGAAAATTCTCGCACGCCTGCGGGGGATTTTGCGTTCTGGCCCGTTTATAAGGGTGTTTCAAAATATGGAGGAATCGAAAAGTGTTCGATTGCAGGCAGATCAAAAGTCGACTTGGCCGTTACCATGACGGAGAACTGCCTCCTGCCGAGCGCCTTCTTGTGGAGAGCCATCTCCGGGGCTGCCGCCTGTGCAGCCAGGAAATAGAGGATATCCGAGAGGTTTCCAGTGCCTTCCAACGGACCCTTGTGACCCCTACGGTCCCGGTGGCCCTGGCCCTCAGAATCTCGGCTCAGGCGCGCGCGCAGGCGGCAGCCACTTTCTCGGCATGGGACCTGTTGCGGTTCTGGAGGGTTTGGTCGTTTTCAATGCGGTTCGCGGCTGTGGCCGTCTCGGCGGCAGCCTGCTACATCGGTCTCGTAATCGGCAGCGCTTCGCTGCCATCCTCCCGCTCGGCAGGCGATGAGATGCAATGGATCGGTCTGACCTCCCGGGGGCCGATTGTCACAGCCTACGTGGGAGCCAATCGATGAGACGATATATCAGGACCCTGGCTGTGATCTTCTCCGTGGCCTTAAACCTTGCCTTTTTGGTGGGCTACGGTGTTCGCGTACTCAGTGATCGCCAGAAGTTTGCTTACGAAGAACTTGATCTCTCAAAAGACCAGCGGGACAGCATCGAGGCCGGTCGCGACCGCTTCCTCCGCGCTCTCAATGAGATTGGGGACAGGATCATCGCTGCCCACCTTGAACTGATCGACCTAACAGCCGCAGATCCTACAGACCGGCAGGCCATTGAAGCACAATTTCAGGAGATTCTTACAGATCAACTCTCGATGCAGCGCCTGGTCATGGAGCACCTTCTGGAAGACAAGCAGATGCTGAATGCCGAGCAGCGGGCAAAATTCTTCGCGGTACTAAAATCCAGAATCCGGGTGCTGGGGGCTCCGGGCCCACCATGGCTTCCCGCCGGTGCAAGAGAGAGAAAGAAATGAAAAGGCAGCACAGGGCGGACAGGAAAGGTGGGGGGGATGCTAGAGTTCAGGCTCGCCAGATCAATGGCACCCCCGGCGAAAAGATGGTTGCTCCTGGTACTGTGCGCCCCTCCATGCGTGGTCTTCCGGCAGCATCACCGGTCCATGTCGTTCTCATGATGTGCCGCTCGGAGAGTTTAATGACTCCGCCCCGGCAGCATCGCTGCAAGTGAGGGGAACGATAACTCTCTCTGCAAGGTGCGATCATGCTCGCGCCGGACGAAAACCTTGACTTTGAGGGCACAAGCCGTGTGGATTGTCCAATTAGCCTTGAGGCGGCCGTACACCTTCGTGGTGGCCGCGATTCTGATTGCGATTCTCGGAGGAATCGCCATCTCGCGGATGCCGGTGGACATCCTGCCGGATATCGACATTCCGGTCGTAAGCGCCATCTGGCAATACAAGGGCCTCTCAGCGGACGAAATGGAGAAGCGGGTCACGACGCCTTCCGAACGCGCGTTCACGACGACCGTCAATGACATCGAGCATATCGAATCCCAGTCGCTGACGGGTTTGGGGGTCATCAAGGTCTTCTTTCACCCCGGCACTCCGGTGGAGGCGGCAGTCGCCCAGATGACCGCCATCTCGCAGACCGTGACGCGGCAGATGCCGCCTGGAATCACGCCGCCGCTGATCATCCGCTTCAACGCGTCGAGCGTCCCAATTCTGCAACTGGGGCTTGGCGGGCGCGGCCTTTCCGAGCAGGCCCTTTACGACATCGGCGCCAACTTTCTGCGCACCCAGCTGGCCACGGTGCAAGGCGCGTCGGTCCTGCAGCCGGCAGGTGGCAAGGCGCGGCAGATCATGGTGGATTTGGATCCCAGGGCTCTCTATGCGCAGGGGCTGGCGCCATCGGACGTGTCGGCAGCCATCAACGCGCAGAGCCCGATCCTTCCCGCGGGAACAGTGAAAATCGGCGAACGCGAGTACAACGTCCGTCTGAACAACAGCCCGGATGTTGTCGAAACCTTGAATGACGTGCCCATCCGCCAGCAGGGAGGCGCCACGGTTTACATACGCGACGTGGCTCAGGTGCGCGACGGCGGAGCGGTGCAAACCAACGTCGTGCGCCAGGACGGCCGCCGAGGCGCGCTGATCTCCATCCTCAAGACGGGACGGGCTTCGACACTCGAAATCGTCGCTCGCGTCAAAGAGGAGCTGCCCCGAATTCTCTCTACCCTGCCTCCCGAGCTCGATGTTCGCTTGCTGCTCGATCAATCACTGTTCGTGCGCGCTTCCATTGATTCTGTGCTCAGGGAGGGACTGCTGGCCGCCGGGCTGACAGCGCTCATGATCCTGCTGTTCATCGGCAGCTGGCGCAGCACCCTGATTGTCTGCACCTCGATCCCGCTTTCCATCCTGACTTCGCTTATCCTGCTCTACCTGCTTGGCCAGACGATCAACGTAATGACCCTGGGCGGCCTGGCGCTTGCCATCGGCATCCTCGTCGACGAGGCCACGGTGGAAATCGAGAACATCCACCGGAATCTGGCCATGGGCAAGTCGATCATCCGGGCGGTGCTGGACGGCGCGCGTGAGATCGCGGTGCCGGCCTTTGTTTCCGCCCTTTCTATCTCGATCGTTTTCGTCCCGGTGGTTTTATTGCGCGGCACGGCGAAGTACCTTTTCCAGCCACTCGCCATGGGGGTGGTCTTCGCGATGCTCGCTTCCTACATACTCTCGCGCACCCTGATTCCCACTATGGTGCGATACCTGCTCAAACCGGAGTTGCATCTGTACCGGGGCGGTGAAGGCCACGCGGCCGGCGGGAAAGGGCCGATCTGGCGCATTCATGGCGCCTTCAACCGCGGCTTTGAAAGATTCCGCACCGGCTATCGTCACGGATTGTCATGGGCTTTGGACCATCGTTGGACGGTTGTGCTGCTGTTTGCCGTCTTTTGCACCGGATCGGGATTTTTGGCGACGCAGTTGGGCGCGGACTTTTTCCCGCAGGTGGACGGGGGGCAGTTGCGGCTGCATGTGCGGGCCCCGGTGGGTTCGCGTCTGGAGACCACCGAGGAACTTTTTGCGAAAGTCGAGGAGCGTATCCGCGGTATCATTCCCGAGGATAAACTCGACACGATTCTCGACAACATCGGCCTGCCCACGCTGCCCATCAACATGGCATACACCGACTCGGCGACCATTGGATCTGCCGATGGTGAAATCCTGATTTCATTGAAGAAGGACCGGAAGCGCGGGGAAACCTGGGAGTATGCCCGCCGGCTGCGGCAGGAGTTGCCGGCGGCCTTTCCCGGAATGACCTTTTTCTTTCGGTCGGCGGATATGGTGAGCCAAATCCTGAATTTTGGGATCCCGGCGCCGATCAACATCCAGGTGATCGGCCGCAACCAGCAAGCCAACTACCGGATCGCGAAAGATATCGAGCGCCGGTTGGCCGGCGTCCCGGGCGCCGTGGATGTGCGCTTGCACCAGGTGTTGGACGCGCCGGAGCTGCGCATCAACGTCGATCGCACGCGCGCCGGCCAGATGGGCCTGACGCAGAGAGATGTGGGCAACAGCGCGCTGGTTTCGCTCAGTTCCAGCGGCCAGTTTGCGCCCAACTACTGGCTGGACCCAGCCAGCGGCGTGAGCTATCTGATCGCGGTGCAGACACCGGAGTATCGCGTCGCCTCGGTGGATGACGTGCGCAGCACTCCACTGGCTTCCGCGCGGGGCAACGCGCCGCAACTGCTGAGCAACCTCGCCACCGTGGAGCGCGCCACAACTCAGATGTCGTCCAGCCATTACAACGTGCAGCCGGTGTTGGATATTTACGCAGGCGTTCAGGATCGCGATCTCGGCGGTGTCGCCGCTGAGGTTGACAAGATCGTCAAGGAGGCAGGCGCACAACTTCCCCGCGGCTCGTCTATCCAGGTCCGGGGCCAGGTGCAGACCATGCGAGAGTCCTTCCTGGGACTTGGAGGCGGCCTGATTCTCGCGGTGGCACTGGTCTACCTGGTGATGGCGATCAACTTCCAGAGCTGGCTTGACCCCTTTATTATCCTCACGGCTCTGCCGGGAGCGTTCTCGGGCATTGTCTGGTCGCTCTACATCACACAAACCACCATAAATGTTCCCTCAATGATGGGCGCGATCATGAGCATCGGCGTGGCTACCGCCAACAGCATCCTGCTGGTCACCTTCGCCAACCAGCGGCGGGCAGAGGGCGCCCAGGTTCGTGAGGCGGCGCTCTCGGCGGCGGTGACGCGGCTGAGGCCGGTATTGATGACAGCGGGCGCCATGATTCTCGGCATGCTCCCCATGGCGATCGGGCTTGGTGAAGGCGGAGAACAGAATGCTCCCATCGGCAAGGCAGTGATTGGAGGGTTGCTGGTGGCGACTTTTGCCACCCTGTTTTTTGTCCCCGTGGCCTATAGACTGCTGCGGGAGAGAGTGCATCAGAAGCCGCCGGAAGAAGATTCGGAGTTGCTGGCATGAAGAGTCAACAAGAGATGGGAAGCACAGAGGCGTCCTCATCAGGAGGAAAAGGCAGCCGGCGGTGGAGAATACTGGCTTGGTCCGCCGTCGCCGTCCTGGCATTGGCGGGTTTGCTTGCGTTGGGCTACTGGCCGCGCGCGGCGCAAGCCCGCAAGGTGGCAGCGGCCGCTCAGGCCAGCCAGCGTGGGCTGCCGGCCGTAACGGTTGTCCTCGTGAAAGCCGGGCCCGTGGAGACCGCGCTGGAGCTGCCCGGCAATATCCAGGCGATCACGGAAACGGCACTGTTCGCCCGCGCCGACGGCTACATCAAGCAGCGGGCGGCCGACATCGGAGACCGGGTGAAAAGCGGCCAATTGCTGGCCGAGATCGAATCCCCGGAACTGGACCAGCAGATCCGCGAAGCCCAGGCGACGCTTCAACGCGCTCGATCCGGCGTCCGGCAGGCGGAAGCCTCTCTCGCCCAGGCGAAGGCAAACCTCGGCCTGGCGGAGGTCACCGCGCAGCGCTGGCTGGCGCTGGTCGGCAAAGGCGTGCTGTCCAAGCAAGACGGCGATGAAAAGCGGGCGGCGCTGGATGCCCGCGGAGCCGATGCGGCGGTGGCCGAAGCCGCCGTGCAGGCCGCTCGAGAAAACGTCACCGCCAACGAGGCCACGGTGCAGCGGCTTCTGGAATTGCAGTCTTTCCGGCAGGTGAGGGCGCCGTTTGCCGGCGTGATCACGGCGCGGAACATCGATGTGGGCTCGCTGGTCAGCGCCGGCAGCAGTTCTTCGCTTCGGGAGCTCTTCCGGCTCGCCCAGATTGATACCTTGAGGGTATTCGTCAACGTGCCGCAGGGCGAGGTTGCCGGCATCAAGCCCGGAATGTCTTGCAACGTGGAAGTCCAGGAATACAGAGGCGAGAAGTTCGAAGGGAAAGTGACGCGGACGGCGAATGCTCTCGAGGTCTCCTCTCGGACCTTGCTGACCGAGATTCAGGTGGCCAACACTGGCGGCGTGCTGCTCCCAGGCATGTACGGCACGGTGCGTTTCCAGATTCGCCGGGCGCAGCCGCCTCTGCTGATCCCCTCGGCTGCGTTTCGCAACACAGAGAAGGGACCCATGGTGGCCGTGCTGCGGGAGGGCGATTTGGTGCATCTGCAGCCCGTCAAACTGGGGCGCGACTTTGGCGTGCAGATCGAGGTCATCGAGGGCCTGCAAGCGGGCCAGAAACTGATCACGAACTGGACGGACGAAGTGAAAGAAGGCATCAAGGTGAAACCCGCCGCAGCGGCGAAATCCGCCGCGCCCCGAGGTGGAGGTCAGGTGAAATGAAACGGCTCCCGTTTTTTGTTCCGTTCCTGCTGGTCGCTCTGCTGCCGGGCCAGACTCTCCAGGATTCGCCGCGTCTCGATTCTCTGGTGCGCGGCGGCAACCTGTACTTATCCCTGCAAGATGCGATCGCGATTGCACTAGAAAACAACCTGGATGTGGAGTTGCAGCGCATCGGCCCGGGATTCGCGGAAACGGATATGAAGCGCACGCAGGCCGGCGCCCTGCCGCGCGGAGTGCCGTTTTCCGTCCGCGAGGGTCCGAAGAGCGCCGGCAGTAGCGGCGCCGACTTCCTGGCTCCCCTGCTCGGGCCCGCTCCCGAGACGAACCTTTCCATTGCCGGCCAGACGCAATTGAGCAGCGGCAGTCCGCTCCCCTTGCTGGATCCGGTGCTTTCCATGGGAGTGTCACGGAACCATTCCACGGCGCCTCAGCTCAACTCATTTCAGGCGGGAACAACCTCCCTAATCGCCGACACGAGCAGCTGGAACGTCGCCTGGCAAAAAGGGTTCCTCTTCGGAGGAAAGCTCTCGGCCGCCTTTGACAACACCCGGCAATCCATCAACCACCCTCGCTACGACCTGTCGCCATTTAACGCAAGTTCCTTTGGCGTTGCCTTCACGCAGCCGCTATTGCGGGGGTTCGGAACAGTCCTGAACTCCCGGTTTATGCGGATCGCGGTTAACAGCCGCCGGCAGTCGGATCTGGTGTTTCAACAGCAGGTGATCAGCACCGCCGCGGCCGTGATTCGCTTGTACTGGGACCTGGCCGCCCTGAACGGAGATGCCGAGGCACGGCGCCAGGCGCTGCAACGGGCGGAGAAGCTGCTAAGTGACAGCCAGGAGCAGGTGGAGGTGGGCACACGCGCATCCATTGAGGCCGTTCGCGCCGGCGCGGAGGTGGCACGCAGCCGCCGGGACTTGATCGCCGCGGAGAGCCTGGTCCGACAGCAGGAGACCTTGCTTAAGGACTATCTCAGCCGCAAGACTGTCGGCGACCCGCAGTTGGCGGGCATCAAAATCATCACCACCGATCCGCTCCGAGTAGATCGAAACGAGCACATCCCGGACCTGCAGGCGCTGGCGGAGAGCGCATTGAAAACCCGGCCGGATATAGCTCAGGCGCGGGTTCAGATTGAAAGCACCAGCCTCGCACTCACCGGCAGCAAGGACGCTCTACGGCCATCGTTGGATCTGATTGTGAGCGCGCGCAACAACGGTCTGGCCGGCGATGTCAACCCGCTGGCCCTTCCCGGCGCCGCTCCGCACAATCCGGATCCGATTCTGGTCGGCGGCTATGGGACTGCCTTGTCGCAGTTGTTCCGGCGTAATTTCCCGGATTACGGCATCGGAGTTCAGTTGACCATTCCCCTGCGGAACCGCGCAGCCGAAGCCGATCACGCACGGGACAACCTGGCTCTCCGGCAACAGGAGTTGCGCCTGCTGCAACTCCAGAAGCAGGTTCACGTCGAAATCCAAAACGCACTAATCGCCCTGGAGCAGGCGCGGGCCACGCTTGCAGCCGCGGAGCGGGAACGGGAGTTTCAGGAGCAGGCGTTCGCCGCCGAGCAAGAGAAACTGGCCGTCGGTGCTTCCACAACGTATGTGGTGATCCAGTATCAACGCGACCTGGCCCAGGCGCGCTCGGCCGAGATCGCGGCACAAGCCGGTTTTGTCAAAGCCAGGGCGGCGTTGGATCGCGCCAGCGGCGCGCTCTTGGATGCCTACGCCATTTCAGTAACGGGGACCGATATCAGATCTCGATAGATCAACATCATCCCTGAGGAAACCATGCGAGGCAAACTGTTGCGGGGATCATCGCTGGTGGCGTATTTTGCCGGCTGGGAAGCCATTTTGTCGCCACAAACCGACCTTCTGGCGGTCGCATGCTTCGTCGGAATCGGATTGTTCTTCAGAACGATTCCCACCCGAAAGGCATCCTTGGTGAGTCACTTGCAATCGCTGCGCGCGGAGTGACGGACAATCATCGGGAGAGATTTTGCCTCCTGGAGAAATGACAATGGCATTAATCAGGGCAATAGGGTTTATGGCCGCATTTTCTCTCGCGGCATTTGCGGCCGCCCAGGGCACAGAAGAGACTGCCTATGAACTTGAGGCGATGCTGATCGCTCCTTGCTGCTGGAGCCAGCCGGTATCGCAACACTATTCCGAGGCGGCGGATCAGATCCGCAGGGAAGTGCGCGAGTTTCTGGCAGCTGGAAAATCGAAGCAAGAGATCCTGGATTACTATGTGTCGAAATATGGGGAACGCATCCTGGCAAGCCCGCGTCCTCGCGGATTCAATCTCCTGGCCTATGTACTTCCATGGGTATTTCTGCTGGCGGGCATGACCATAGTGGTCATTTTCCTCAAGAAACGAACATTGCTACTACCGGATAAACAGCCGTTTGATGCTGCTCGAAGCCCATTGGATGAGCAGTACGCGCGTCGCGTCGAGAGCGAAATACGCGACCTGGAGTGATGGCACCCCTTCCGTGTCAGGAGGCAATTGGAGGCTGGATCAAGCACACGCGCAAAGGTCATATCAATTGCAGGCAAATGGGCTGCGGCGCAAGCGAGGGGATACCGCATGACGTCAGGTACGGCAACAGATCCAGGGCCGTTGGCAGCAACGGAAGCGACAGGTGAGGCTGAGATTAGACCTTCATTGTTCTGCCTTCTGCTGTCCTTTCTGAAATTGGGCGCCAGCGCGTTCGGCGGCCCGTCCATGGTTGCCTATATCGGCAAGATGGCGGTGGAGAAGAAGCGCTGGATGAGCAGGCGCTCTTTTATGGATGGCGTAGCTCTTTGCCAGCTTATCCCCGGCGCGACTGCAATGCAGACATCGGCCTATGTGGGATTAAAAACCCATGGAGTGATGGGGGCGGCCGCGAGCTTCATTGGATTCGGTTTCCCGGCTTTTCTGCTGATGATGGTGCTTTCTGCCGTCTATGTGCACGCGCACAACCTGCCTGTCGTGGTCTCAATGTTCCAGGGGCTTCAGGCGATAATCGTTGCCATTGTCGCAAATGCTACTTTGGTGTTTGGCAGGAATTCACTGAAGAAGGTGCGAGACGTCATCATTGCCATTGTGGCTGCGCTCATGTTTGGACTTGGGGTCAATCCGATCATAGTACTGTCGATCGCTGCAATCTTGGGGCTTGCGCGCAATGTGAATCCGCCCCCACGGCCTCCAACGGACTGTTCGTCCGACAGGTCGCGCGCGCCCTCTGCATTGTTGGTCCTCCTCATCGCCGGCGCCACGGGATTCACCCTGCTGTTTCTGTTTCAGCGGAAGCTTTTCGACCTCGCGGCGCTGATGTCTATCATTGACCTGTTCGCCTTCGGGGGTGGTTTTGCATCCGTTCCCCTAATGTTCCATGAGATCGTCCATGTGCGGGGCTGGATGGACGGCCCAACATTTCTGAACGGAATTGTGCTGGGACAGATTACCCCGGGTCCGATCGTGATCACGGCGACCTTCGTGGGCTATGCCTTGTACGGTTTTTGGGGAGGGCTGCTGGCCACGATCAGTGTATTCCTGCCTTCTTTCCTGCTGGTCGTTGGAATCGCGCCTTACAGCAGCAGGATCTTCGCTTCGTCCCATGTCAGCAGGGCATTCGGCGGGGTCTTATGTTCTTTCGTGGGACTTCTGCTAACGGTCACTTTTCGCTTTGCCTTGAACGTTCACTGGAGTCTCATTCATATTCTCCTCAGTGCCGCTGCCTTCATTGCTTTGCTTTTAGATGTCGATATCCTCTGGGTAGTCTTGGGTGGGACGCTGATCTCGATCATCGCAGCATAGGCGTTTGGGGTTCCGGTAGGCACTCGCTCGGTCGAGACGCAATCCTTGGCAATCCCTGATTATAGGCGAGGGCTGTAGGTTAGCGCGACGGCAGTAGGAATGCGATTTTTAGGGGACTGCAAGCGACCACGCGCATGCATTACCACTCGCCTGACTTGGCCAGCCTTTTGATCTTGTTTTTGATCAGACTTCTTTTCAGCGCGCTCAGACGATCGATGAAAAGAATCCCATGTAAGTGATCGATCTCATGACTTAAGCATCGCGCCATCAGCCCATCCGCCTCAGTCTTTATTTCGGCGCCGTGGATGTCCTGCCCACGCAGAGTAATCTTGCCGGGACGAACAATGACGCCCGTAAAATCGGGAATGCTGAGGCAACCCTCTTCGCTTTTTTGTTCGCCTTCCGTCGATACGATTTCCGGATTGCAAATCACGAACAATTGGCCGGCATCCTCTCCAACTGAAAGGTCCACCGTGGTGAGGCGGATATTGATGCCCACCTGTGGCGCGGCGAGACCAAGGCCCGATGCGGCATACATCGTCTCAATCATGTTTTTGGCGATCTTCTCCAGTTCGCCGTCAAAGAAATCCACTGGTTTGCTGACGGCTTTTAGCCCTGGGGCTCCGTATTTGAGGATGGGCAATAACATGGGTGCCGATCTTATCGAAAACAGGACATGTTGTCCACTTCATGAAATTGAGATAATCATGGAAGCATTGTTGCCGAGGCTTCTCCCTTGATAAAGCGATCGGCGCCATGTAAATTTCCCGTGAGCGGTGGAGTTCGCTTAACGTCGCTACGCGGCCAATGACTCCTGCAGCAGGACCACTGTGGGAGCTTCTCGCCTTTCAATTCTCTGCAGTGATTTCCTGAGATATATGATTCTGGGGGGACCTCCGGCATATGGGAGATGTATGGTTTCTGGCGGCACTCTGGCTTAGCCTGGCTTTGGTAGCGACATTTTTTTCCATTCGATTCCGTATCTCCACCGCGCTTACCGAGATCGTCATCGGGACGGCCGCGCAGTTGATCCTGGGCACCGTAATCGGAGCGGCCGTACTCGGCGCCAACGCCCCCTGGATTACCTTTCTGGCCGGCGCCGGCGCGATCGTCTTAACGTTCCTCGCGGGGGCGGAACTGGACCCGTCGATTTTTCGCACCAAATGGAAAGAAGCCTCCGCCGTGGGGCTGATCGGATTTGTTGCACCGTTCCTGGGCGCAGCCGCCGTGGCTCACTTCGTGCTGGGATGGTCTGTGCGCTCGAGCTGGCTCGCCGGCATCGCCCTGTCGACAACCTCCGTGGCGGTCGTCTATGCCGTGATGCTCGAGCTCGGTTTCAACCAGACCAGTTTTGGCAAGGGCATCCTGGCCGCCTGCTTTATCAACGACCTGGGAACGGTGATCGGTCTGGGATTGATTTTCTCACCCTTCACGATGCGCACGTTGATTTTTATCGGGATGAGCCTGGTCGTTTTCATCCTGTTGCCATTCGTGACCCCCTGGTTGTTTGACCGATTTGGCGGGAGGGTTTCGGAACTGGAAGCGAAGTGGATCCTGCTTCTCCTGTTCGGGCTCGGCGGCCTTGCCGCTTGGGCAGGAAGCGAGGCCGTGCTCCCTGCCTATATCCTCGGAATTGTACTCGCCGGTACCGTCGGAAAAGACCATATGCTGGTCCGCCGCCTGCGCACGATGACGTTCGGGCTGCTGACTCCGTTTTACTTCATCAGGGCAGGCTCCCTGGTTTCGATTCCGGCCCTGATTGCGGCCCCCATGGTATTCTTCGCCCTGCTCCTGGCGAAGATGTTTTCCAAGATGATCACCCTGGTGCCGACCGTGCGCGCGTTTAATTATCTCGGGCACGAAGGTCTGTATTATTCCCTGATGATGTCCACGGGTTTGACGTTTGGAACCATTTCCGCTTTGTTTGGCCTGAATCACGGCATCATCAACCAGGGCCAATACTCTCATCTGGTCGCCGCGGTCATCGCGAGCGCCGTCGTCCCAACAGCAATTGCCAATGCCTATTTCATGCCCAAACATCTGCTGCCGCAGGCAAAGAAAGCGGCGGATTCCAGCGCGCGCATGGTTGGGCAGGCCTCGGAGGAGGTGGTGTAATGCTTGCTAAAGGTCCCGCGAAGAAGGTAACAATCTACGTCAACGAAGAAACTCGATATCAGACCGGCCCGCTCTATGAAGCCATCCTGACCTTCCTGTTGCACAAAGGGGTGGCAGGCGCCACCGCCACGCGAGCGATTGCGGGCTTTGGCGCCCAGCAGCTCGTTCACACTGCTGAAATTGAGGAGCTCACCCAGCACCTTCCGATTCGCATCGAGTTCGTCGAGGTCCCCGCCAAAGTCGACGAGATCCTCCCCACGCTCTATGACATGGTCAGCGACGGCCTGATCGAGGTGCACGACACGATCGTGGTGAAAGCCGCCACAAAGGAGAGGAGAACGGAGCCGAAACATGCGCATGCGAAGCAGCAAGGCAAAGCCAAATTGATGCGCATATATCTGGGAGAAGCCGACCAGTGGAAGGGTGAGCCCCTCTACGAAGCCATCGTCAAGCAATTACGTATGCTGGAGATTTCCGGCGCCACGGTCCATCGTGGCATCCTGGGTTACGGCGCCAAGGGCCACGCCCACAAGCAGAGTTTCTGGCATCTTTCGCGCGATCTTCCCATCATGATCGCCATTGTCGACACGGAAGAAAAACTGAATCAAGCTGTTGACGTGCTTGGGGCCATGATCGAGGATGGACTGATCGTGGTATCCGATGTAGACGTCATCCGCTTTGTCCATAGCCAGTCCCTGGCGGAGGTGCCCGATGCAAGCCGGCCGGCCAGCTAAGCTCTTGCGGTTTCACCTTTGCGAACAGGACCAATACCAGCGCAAGCCACTCTATGAGGTGATCGTGGAGAAGTGCCGGGCACTGGGAATCGCGGGCGCCACGGTGTTCCGCGGGTTGGAAGGTTTTTGGGAATCTGCCGAAATTCATCGGGCTCATCTGATCGCGAGAAATCTTCCGGTGGTCGTGACCATAGTGGATTCGGAGGAAAACACGCGGCGCCTCTTGTCCTCTCTGGAAGGGATCGTGGACACAGGACTCATTGCCATGTCGGATGTCGAAGTCATCCGGATTCAAAAGGCCAAAGGAGGAAGCGATGTATGACAAAATCCTCATCGCCCACGATGGATCGGAAGGGGCGCAGAAAGCGTTTGATGCCGCTCTGCAGATTGCGGTGCAATTCGAAGTCGATCTCCACATGGTTAGTGTTGAAGAAAACCTGCCGCGATTCGCCGAGGATGTGGAAGAGGTCAGGGGTGAAAAAGAAAGAGCGGACGAATATTTCAAGCCCCTTGCAGAGCAATGTAAGGGTCGTGCCGCTCTCAAGGGCAAAACGCTGCACACCAACATCATTGCCGGGCACGGGGTGAAGGCAATCGTCGAATTCGTCCGCCAGGGCGGTTACGACCTTCTCGTAGTCGGCTATACAGGACACTCGAAGATCTATGACCATATTTGGGGCGGCACCTCCCAGAATCTGACCCGGCTGGCTCCATGCAGTGTCCTGGTGGTCAAGTAGTCTGCTCCGCAGGTGCAAATCAACCGGGCGATTGCGACCCGCACCTTCTCGAAGGGATACCAGGACGCGCTGTCGCGCCTGAAATCACTAGTCCAGCAAGTCTTCTTGCTGGAGAAGCTGGTGAAGCTTTCGGAGGATAATCTGCGCATGAGTCGCGTGCGCTACGAAGGTGGAGAAGGAGCGGCGTTCGAGAGCGTCGCCGCGCAAAATCAACTGGCCTGGGCACGCAGGCACCATTGCATCGTTCTGGCCAGCTTTTGATACGCTTAAGTTGATCTGGAGGTCGCCACAGGCCAATGAAAACGCCACTTATCTTGGGAATCCGCCTTCTGATGGCGGGCTGTTCTGCGAAAGAAGAAGCATCCCTACCCCCGGTGGTCGGCGTAAAGGCGGTTCGAGCCGAGGCGGGGGACGTGCACATCTCGGTGAACGCGCCCGCGACCATATTCCCGCGACAACAGGCAGACATCGCCGCGCGCCTGACCGCCCCGATCCGGCAGCTGCACGTGCGCAAGGGTGATAACGTCAGCGCGGGACAGGTGCTTGCCGATCTAGAAGACCGGGATCTGGTTGCTCAACGGGACGAGGCTGCTGCTGCGGTGGTCGATGCCGATGCCAGCCGGCAAAAGACTACTTTCGGAACTATGCCAACCGACGTGGAACGAGCCCGCGGAGAGGTCGCCAATACCGAGGCGTCGCTAAATCGGGCGCAGAAAATCTATGACCGGCGCCGCGAGCTGTTCGCGCAGGGCGCCATTGCCAGCCGGGATCTATTAACCAGCGAGACTGAGCTGTCGCAGGCCAAAACGTCATATGAAGTTGCCAAGAAATCGCTCGATCTGCTCCTCAATCAGTCGCGCGAGCAGGATTTCCGCATCGTTCAGAGCCGGCTCGATCAGGCCAAGGCCAGATCGAGCCTGCTCGACGCGCAACTCCAGTTCACGAAAATCCAATGCCCGTTTGACGGCACGATCGTCGAGCAGTTCATGTACGCCGGAGATATGGCCAAACCGGATGCGCCGATCTTTACCGTGATGGATCTATCCGTTGCCATGGTCCGGGCCCAGGTCCCGGAAGGACGGGCCGGGGCCGTGCACACTGGGCAGGCATGCTCCTTTTCTCCCGCGGATTCCCCTGCATCTACATACGAGGGAATATCGACGATGGTAAACCGAACAGTGGATCCCACCCGGCGCACCATTGAGGTATGGTGTGAGATCCCGCGTCCTGGTCCAGCACTGCGGGCCGGTGCATTCGGCAACGCCACGATTATTACCGGCACGGCTTACGGGAGCGTTCTCGTCCCCCTGCCCGCGGTCCAGTTTCAGGAAGGAACTCGAAATGGGTTCGTGATGGTGATCGACGAAAAGCATGCGGCGCGCAAAGGAGAGGTCGAGACCGGCGAGATCATCAACAACAAGGTCCAGATCATCAAAGGGCTCAACCCCGGCGAGTTCGTCATTGTAGAAGGCGGCTACGGTCTTCTGGAAGGCACAGAAGTCAAGACATCTGAGGCAGGGAAGAAATGACGGAAGCTTGTGCTCGTTTCGTGGAGGCGCACGCCCGGGCAATCCTGGTGATCGTGCTGAGTCTGACACTGGCGGGACTGGGGCTTGTATTCACACTCCCGATTGCGATCTTTCCGCAAACCGACTTTCCCCGCATTGTCATTCTGGTCGATAACGGTATTACGCCCGTCAACATTCAAATGCTGACGGTCACACGGCCTATTGAAGAAGCGATCCGGATCGTGCCAGGGATTACGAACGTGCGCTCGATCACGGCTCGCGGCTCGACCGAGATCAGCGTATTCTTCCGATGGGACGTCGATATTCTAAACGCGCTGCATCTGGTTCAGGGACGCATCGCACAGATCACACCATCTTTGCCTCCCGAATCTCGTTTTTACATCAACAGGCTGACATTTTCCGCATTTCCGATGATGGGATTAAGCATCACATCACCGACCCGATCGCTGTCCGACCTCTGGGAACTGGCTTACTACAATTTGGCCCCTCGCATGTATCGGTTACCGGGAGTGGCCGAGACCCGAATTGTGGGAGGACGCCGGCCGGAGTTTCACGTTCTGATCGACCCGGGGAAGCTCAACGGTTACGGAATGCCGCTCACAAAAGTTGTTGATGCAATCCGCAATTCCAATTCAATCACGTCAGCGGGGCTGATCCAGGAGAACTACCACCTTTACCTGGCCACAGTGACTGGACTGATTCAGGAAAAATCACAGATTGAAGATCAGGTTGTGGACGTGGTTGGCGGCACGCCGGTACTAGTGAAAGACATCGCCAGCGTCGTGCCCGCAGAGGAGCCCATCTACAATATTGTGACGGCGGACGGACGGGAGGCGGTTCTCCTCAACATTCTCCAACAGCCGGACGGCAATGCTGTGGCGATCGCGGACACAGTCAAGACGGAACTCGCCGACATCCGCAAGAACCTTCCTCCGGATATCCAAATTGGTACGTTTTACGACCAGTCGCTGTTGGTAAGAGATTCGATTAACGGAGTAACTGAAAGCATTCTTATCGGGTTGGGGTTATCGGTCCTCGTGCTTCTGGCCTTTCTAAAGAATTGGCGCACGACACTGGTGGCGACGCTGGTGATACCGATTGCGGTGCTAATTGCGGTCGTATGCATGCGGCTCTTCAATATGAGCTTCAACCTGATGACCCTTGGCGGGCTCGCTGCTTCCATCGGCATCGTGATCGACAATGCGATCGTCATGGTCGAAAACATTATCGTGCACTTGTCGACAGGAAAAACTCCCGAAGAGGCGTCACAGAGAGCCATCCGGGAGCTGACTCCTGCCTTGATCGGCTCGACACTTACACCTGTCGCTGTATTTGTTCCACTCGTGTACCTCGGGGACATCACCGGCGTTTTTTTTCGCGCTCTTGCTCTGACAATGGTTGCAGCCCTCATAGCGTCGCTGTTCTTGTCGATTCTCTTAATTCCGGTCCTGACGACCTGGTTCATGAAACGCCTGAAGCGCCCCGGTTTGGAGGCGGATTATGAAAAGGCGGAGGAGGCCAGCGAAGGAGGCTTCCTCCGCGGCCTCACGGCACGATACGAAAAGCATCTTGCCTGGGCACTGGATCATCCGAAACTCGTGATTGGAGCTGGAGCCGTCGTTCTGATTGGAACCGTGTTGTTGTATTTCCAGCTCGGGACCGGTTTCCTTCCTGACATGGATGAAGGCGCCTTTGTGCTCGACTATCGCACACCGGCGGGAACGTCGCTCGAAGAAACCGACCGGGTGCTGCGCCACATCGAGCAATTCCTGCACGAGACGCCGGAAATTGATAGCTATTCGCGCCGCACTGGGGCGCGCCTGGCTCTGGCGATTGCCGAACCCAATACGGGTGATTTTTTGATTCGCTTGAAAAAGCAAAGGAAGCGATCGCTCGATGAAGTCACGAGCGAATTGCGCCATAAGATCGCCGCATCGGAAACGGCTATAGAGGTGGAGTTTCCGCACATTTTGGGAGATCTCGTCGGTGACCTTTCCGCGGTGCCACAACCTATCGAAATCAAGATTCATAATGACGACGACCGCATATCCCAGGAGGTTGCGCGGCGAGTCGAGGACTGGCTCCCGAAGGTGAAGGGCGTCGTCGATATCGTCAACCAGAGTATACCGATCGGCCCCTCAGTGAACTTCCGCGTCGATCTTCAAAAAGCAGCGCGCGCCGGATTTAGCGTGCAGGACGTATCAGAGGTCGAAGAGACTATTCTGAACGGCACGGTGGCTTCGACTATGATTCGCGGCGACCGCGGTTTTGGAATTCGCGTCCGTTATCCTTTGGAATACCGTTCATCCACGGAAAAGCTGAATTCTCTGCTGCTCACTTCTCCGGCTGGACATGCCGCTCTCCAGCATTGCGCATATCGAGAATGAGGCCGCAACTTACGAAATCCGGCGGGATAATCTTCGCAATATCGCCCCGGTGACCGCCCGGTTGGAAGGGCGGGATCTCGGATCGGCCATGGATGAAATCCAGCGTCGGTTGCCTGTGGAAGTCAATCTTCCAGCCGGAACCGACGTCGAGTACGGAGGACTCTATAAGGTTCAACAGGAATCCTTCAAGGGATTGACGCAGGTGCTTCTCGGGTCGATTCTCTTAATCCTGATCGTCCTGATCTTCGAGTTCCGCTCTTTCGCTCACCCGATTGCCATTCTGGCGGCCACTCTCTTATGTAGTTTCGGTTCTCTGGCGGCCCTTTTTGTGACCAACACTCCACTGAACATTTCATCGTTCATGGGCGCGATCATGGTCGTCGGCATCCTGCAGAAAAATGGAATCCTGATGCTCGATTCAGAGAAGGATTACTCAAGCCGCGGATATCCGCTGAAGGAAGCGATCTTTCACGCAGGGCGGCGAAGACTGCGCCCCATCCTGATGACGGCCCTCGCGACGCTCTTCGGTATGCTCCCGCTGGCCATTGCGGTTGGGTCTGGGGCCCAGATGCTCCAGCCTCTTGCGATCGCAGTCATCGGCGGTATTGCAGTATCTCTAGTCCTTACGCTACTCGTGACACCGGTGCTCTACTACCAGCTACGGAGAAAACGGGGATGAGTCACTTCGCCGCAGACCCCTTCGAAAGATGGTTATCGGCATTGTGTAGAAGATCGACATGCGTCCAAGCCTGCGGCAGGAAAAAGCCTGGCCACAATTGACACGGATGGATACGGCGCCATGGATTCAAGATTGACTCCGATCCGGCATTAGTCTGCAGTTTCTTTCGCATTTGGCTTGCCCATCGTAAATGCTGAGATTTCTGCGCTGAACATCATAGGATCAGAAACCGATGACCCCAGGGGGATCTATGAAGAGGAGCTTCAACCGGTTTGTGCTGTGCCTAATCTGCCTGGTTCTCCTGTCTATGCCGGGCGCGGCGCAGCAGGTGTCCCTGACCATTCTTCACACAAATGATGTGCACAGCCATCTGCTTCCCTTCAGTTATCCTTCGGAAGCGCCGGCAGGATCGGACCTGGCCGGACTTAGATCGCGCAGAGACATCGGGGGCATAGCGCGCCGGGCTACGCTGGCAAAGCGCGTGCGCGAGGAACGGCAAGCACGCGGCGGGACCGTGTGGCTGGTGGACGCGGGCGACTTTACCGATGGCACCTCGTTTTCGACCGAGTATCACGGCGAAGCGGATATCGATGCCATGAATGCCGCCGGGTATACCTTCGGCACGATCGGCAACCATGAGCTGAATGCACCACTCGCAACGCTCAAAAAGCTCGTCAACATGGCAAAGTTCCCCCTGCTCTGCGCCAACCTTACCGACAACGCAACCGGCAAACTGCTGGCGCCCCCCTCCGAGATCCGGCGACTTGGCCAGCTGAAAATCGGGATTTTTGGATTGACAACCCCATCCGCAAGCGAATATCCGGCGGCAAAGGATCACTTGATGATCGGGAATGAGATCGAAACCGCCCGGCGCATGGCCAATGCGCTAAGGCGCGAAGCCAATATCATCATTTTGATCTCCCACGCGGGCGAAGATGTGGACGAGGACATCGCGAGAGAGGTTCCCGGCATCGACGTCATCATCGGGGGGCACTCGCATACTCGGCTTCCCCTCGGACAATTCATCTGGCGCTCCGATGAGCTGATACGGAGATCAGTTAACGGAACCATCATTGTCCAAGCCTATCAGGGGGGCGGAGAACTCGGGCGTTTGGACCTGCTGTTCGGCAAAGATGAAAAAAAGGTCTGGCACGTCGAGCGCTATCGTGAACGGTTGTTGGAAGTCACACCGGATATTCAGGAAGACGCCGCAGTCGCGGCTGTAGTTGCTCGCTACTGGGACCCGATCTCGGCCCGTTACGGCGAAATCATTGGCCAAGCCGCGGCTGACATCACCGAACTGGATCTGGATAAGGCCAACTACAATCTGGTCGCGGACGCGGTCCGGGAGACCTACGGTGCCGAGATCGGGCTGGAAAACATGGGCGGCGTGCGCGCCCCGCTCATCAAGGGAAACATCACCCTGGAGGATCTGACCCAACTGGATCCATTCAGCAATACCGTTGTCACGTTCAAGATTACCGGGAGCCAGCTGAAGGATATCTTGCTGCGCAGCAAGCCGGCGGTTTCAGGCTTGCGCTACCGGATTGAAGGCAAGCAGCTTGTGGAAGCTTCCGTGGACGGAAAGCCGATTGTCGACACCCAGGTTTACAGCGGAGTCTCCAACTCCTATATGGCCGGAACTGACATCAAAGGCATCGAGGTGGTCGATACCAAGAAAGTGCGATTGGACCTGATCATCGAATACATTCGCAAAAAGGGGACCGTGCATCCAGTCAACGATGGCCGCCGCGTCATTCTCAGGTAGCCCGCTGTTCTTGCCTGGCTTCTGC
>JBGQNR010000091.1:0-22176 GCA_041501225.1 Acidobacteriota bacterium | reverse complement strand
GGAACGGTGGAGGTCCACATCCAGCATCGCTTCTTCCAATCCATCTCAGACTCCACTCCGGGCGACGCCTTTGGTATTGATTTCGGCGCCAACATCAATCTGGGAGTGAACTACGCTTTCACGGACCGTCTGAGCGCAGGGATCTCTCGCGCGCGGCTCGATCAGGTCATTTCCATCGGCGGGGTCTATGAGATCAGGACCCGCAAGGACTCGCCCTGGAAAATGTCTTTCCTTACAGGGGTGGACGGCAAGGGCAACTTCGAGAGACAGTTTTCACCCTACGCGCAATTGGCAACCTCCTTTGAGTACAAGAGAGTTCGCCTGCATGTCGTTCCTACTCTTATATTCAACAGCCGCGACGACACGCTGCTGAAGGCCTCCCCTTCCACCGCGATCAATCCCCGCAGCAATAACACGTTCTCTTTGGGGATAGGCGGGGACATTGCTTTGGACAGCAGATTCTCCCTTATAGGCGAAGTTGTGCCGCGCCTGGCGGGATTTGGAGGATTCGGCAAGAACCAGCCGCAATTCGGCGGAGGGCTGGCGATTCGCACTCCGGCGCATGTATTCACCATCCTGGTATCCACAAGCCGCGAGTTCCACGTGTCCAAGTATGGTGTCAATGCGGAAAGCAACGATGTCTCTCTGGGCTTCAACATTTACCGGAGGATCCGATAAAAGGCGCCGAGCCGAAGATTCGAAGATCGCCTGAGCACTCCCTGATTGTCGCGAACAGAACGAAAGCCCAAGACCGGTCCAGGGTAATATGGATTTATTCGTTGCTCTGCGATTCAGACAGTGACGAGCCCCGAAAGGGGCGGCACAGCCTGTGACGCCCTTTCAGGGCTTTCATCTCCGAATGCCCACCGTCCCCAGGGCGCAAGCCCTGGGCAGTAGCTGTTGGACCCCTTCGGGGTCAAAACGGCAACTGCTTCAGCTCTGCCAGCATTCCGGGACTTGTCGTCGGTTGCAGTGTCTGAATCGCAGATCCGTTGATGGAGTCATGTCTCGAAGAGCCGCGCAATGGCCTATGCACGTAAGTTTCTCGCCAATTACTCGATTCTGGTCCTGGGGGACCTTGTGTCCAGAGCCGTGGCATTTTTCGCCATGGTCCGCATCGCGCGCGTGCTGGGGACGAACTTATTCGGCATCCTCAGCTTTGCCACTGCTCTTACGGCATATTTCGAACTGATTTCCCGCCAGGGACTGGATACGTATGGCATCCAGGAGGTCGCGCGACATCCTTCGCTCGCCAGAAAGCACGCAGACACGATTCTCGGCCTTCGACTGACGGCCAGCATCCTTGCCTATCTCGCCCTCAGCGTCACAGTCTGGCGCATGACGCAAGCAGCAGAGCTGAAGCTTCTCGTGATACTCGCCGGACTGATGTTCTTCACTGCGGCAGTCTCTCCACAGTGGGTCTTCCAGGCGGTCGAGGATATGAAATTTGCCGCCGTGGCGAGAATTTTGTCGACGCTGATTTTCGCGATTTTGATATTGTCGCTTTTAACGGCGCCCAGCAGATTCTTCTTTGTACCGATTTTTCAATTCTGCAGCGAGGCGCTGACGGTCCTATGGCTATTGTGGGTCTTCCACAAACGCTATGGGCTGCCCCGGCCCGATTTCGATTTCCGTCAATGGGGAAATGTCTTGTGCGCATCCCTTCCCATGGCAATGGAAGGTGCGTTTGGAGTGGTGCTCTTCAATTTTGACATGGTGATGCTGGGATTTTGGAGGCCGGCTTCAGAGGTCGGCGAGTACAGCGCAGCCTACAAGTTTATCAACTTTGCTTCCGCCTTCGTGTTTCTATATGGGACGAATCTGCTGCCGGTGCTGTCGCGCTGCAGGGGCAATCCTGTTGAATTGCGCAAAGTCGCGGAGAAGTCTCTGAGATTCACCCTCCTGCTCGCCCTGCCTCTGGCGGTGGGCGGAATGGTGGTCGGGCAAGATCTGGTGAACCTTATTTACGGGGACCGGTTCTCTGCTGCGGCCAAGGCACTGCAGATCCTGATCTGGGTCATTCCCCTGGTCGGCTGCAGGGTCGTGTTTCGAAACACGCTGCTATCTCATGGCTATCAAAAGCACCTGTTGTGGTCTACGTTTGTCGCAGCGGCAATCAACGGCAGTCTCAATCTTCTGTGGATCCCAAAATATTCGTACGTGGGCTCGGCGGCAGCCATGGTGATTGCGGAGGGGATTCTGCTCTTCCTCGTCTCCCGGCAAGTAGCGCAAAGAATAACACCGTTGCCTTTGTCGCGGTTTTTTTGGCGGCCCGGGTTCGCGTGCATTGTCATGGTTTTATTGCTGGGGTGGTGCCGGGCATGGACTCTCATGGCTCGCCTGGCCGCCGCATGTCTCGTCTATCTTGTGACGGCCTGGCTGGCTCGGGCTTTTACGATCGGCGAGATTCGTGCAGCTCTGGCATCGCCCTCGATTGGCTCGGGAAATCAAGCTTCCGCGAGTTAAGATCCCTGCGCGGTCTGGGCTGTAGTCAGGGAGGCTTGCATCCTGCTGTGCAGATATATATTCTGAGGCCATGAACCAGCGAGTCGCTCTAATTACCGGGATTACAGGACAGGATGGCTCGTACCTCGCGGAGCTGCTGCTCGAAAAGGGGTATCGCGTGCATGGCCTGGTGCGCCGTGTGGCCCTGGAAGATCCCGAGCATCACCTGTGGAGAATCCGGCACATTCTGGATGATATTGAAGTCCACTCGGCCTCACTGGAGAGCTTTGCGAGTCTCTACAGGGTGATCCGCTCGGTGCAGCCCTCGGAGTGCTACCATCTGGCAGCCCAGAGCTTCGTAAGCTATTCCTTTGAAGATGAGTTTTCGACACTGAATGCGAACATTAACGGCTCTCACTACCTGCTGGCTGCGGTGCACGATCTGGTAGCGGACTGCAGGTTTTACTTTGCGGGTTCCAGCGAAATGTTCGGCCGAACTTCAGAGGTTCCGCAAAACGAGAATACCAAGTTTCATCCTCGCTCTGCGTACGGGATCTCCAAAGTCGCAGGATTCGAGCTGACTCGAAATTACCGTGAGGCCTATGGCATGCATGCCTCCAGCGGGATCCTCTACAACCACGAATCTCCGCGAAGAGGCTACGAGTTTGTCTCGCGCAAGATTACTTCCCATGCCGCCCGAATCAAACTGGGGCTGGCCAAGTCGCTTCCCTTGGGTAATCTCGAGGCAAAGCGCGACTGGGGGCACGCGAAGGAGTATGTGAAGGCCATGTGGCTGATGCTCCAGCAACCCGCACCGGGAGATTACGTCGTGGCAACCGGTGAATCCCACACCGTGGCGGAGCTAGCCTCGCTGGCGTTTTCTCACGTCGGTTTGGATTACAGGGATTATGTAACCATCGACGCGAAACTCTTCCGGCCCGCAGAGATCGATATTCTTCAGGGGGACGCCTCGTTGGCCAAGCGGCAGCTTGGATGGGACTACCGGGTTAACTTTGAGGATCTGGTGCATGAGATGATGGAGGCAGACCTGCGCATAAACTCGGTGTTCCGGCCCAAGGCGGCTTCGAACCCAAATAGGACCGATCCTGGTTAGGCTCGGATTTAATTGCATCGCCTGGTTGAGGGGGGAGGCAGAGAAAGCTTGGCCAAACACATAACCTCCACTTCATTGATTCTGATGCTGCTACTCGCGGCCTGCCTGTGGACATTCTGGAGCTCGCTTTGGAATCCGTTCCATTTTGACGACGCTCTTTTTCTCCAGAGCCCTCAAGTTGCCGAGCCTGGAGATCCCTGGTATCTGCTCAAGCCCGCGCAATCCCGCCAGCTTACCTACCTGACCTTTTATTGGAATTACCGGATTGGATCCACATCACCCTTCGGTTACCACCTGGTCAACCTGTTCCTGCACCTGGCGAACGTGCTCGCGCTCTTTTTCTTCGCCAGGCTCATGCTTCAGCGCAAAGCCGAAACCTTCGCACCGTGGATGCAACGCTGGCTGCCGTTCGCAGCCGCGGGGATTTTCGCTTTGCACCCCGTTCAAACCGAAGCTGTGAACTACGTCTATCAGCGTTCTGCACTCCTGGCGGCCTTCTTCACCCTCCTCTCCATGAACAGTTTCCTTTATGCGCAGAGTTCGCGGCGCCGAAGGGTCTGGTTTGCCGCATCCGGCGTTTTTTTCCTCCTCGCAGTCATTTCAAAAGAAGCCGCCCTGGCCCTACCGCTGCTCTGGGTCGCGCTGCTCTGGACCGAGTCCGGAGATTTCAGGACTTTCGGTCGGTCCTTGATGCGCGCCCGTTGGTTTGCCCTGGTCTGCACTTTGACTTTCCTGGGTGGTATGTGGATTCTGATCCACCTGTGGGGCCACGGCGAGCGCGCAGCCACCCCAGGGCTTCTCAAGAGCTCACTCCGATATCTATTGGCTCAAATTCAAGTCCTGCCCGGCTATATCCGCATGTTGATTCTGCCCACAGGATTGTCCATCGATCACGACTTCCGACCCGCCCCAGCCATGTCAGCCTACGGCCTGCTGTGCGTACTGGCGCTTGCGGGCATCCTTGGCTTCGCCCTCTTCGTCCGAAGACGGAATTCCTCTCTTGCGTTTCTGATGCTGGCATTCCTGATTTTTCTGGCGCCGACATCCTCGATCATTCCCAGCAACGATTTGTTTTTTGAGCATCGCCTCTACCTTCCCATGATCGCTGCCGCGATCCTGATGGCATGGTCAGTGTTCGCAGTTATGCGCCTGATCCCGATAGCGAATAAGCAAAAGACCGTGGCATCCGTGGCCAGCCTATGCCTTTTGCTGGGATGTTATTCAGCGTTGGCGAAGAGGAGGACATACGTTTGGGGGGACAACATTCGTCTCTGGGAAGATGCAGCAGCCAAGGCTCCTCTCAAAGTCCGAGTTCACTACAATCTCGGCACCTCCTGCCTGAACCGCGACCGAAAGAGGGCACGGCAAGAGTTGCTCAAGACCGTGGATCTTGATCCGAAATATGCGGCCGCCCTCTACGATCTGGGCTGGCTTGCGCAGATTGAAGGTGACCTCGATTCTGCAAGGAAGTATTACGGGATGGCCCTCCAGGCTGATCCGAAAATCTGGCAGGCGCACCACAACCTGGGCAACCTCGACATCCTGCAGGGGCGCCCTCAGGACGCGATGAGGGAATTTGAGGAGACGATGCGTCTGCGCGGCGACTATGGACCGGCATATATGAATCTGGCCACGCTGCAGATGCGGGCCGGCGACACACGGTCCGCACTGCAGACTCTGGAAAGTCTGATGCGATTTCGTTGGGATCTTCTCGACGCGAGGTATCTGCGCGCCAATGCGTTTATGCAGGAAGGCAGACTTGCCGAAGCGGAAAATGAGCTAAAATTCATCACCGAGCATGACACTGGAGGGGCGTATCGGGACCGTATCGGAGTGCTTCGGGGGGTGCTTTCGGCGCGGGCAAGGAGTTCCAGGTAGCGGCGCACAGGCATCTGCCATAACCGTTATGGTTGAACCAGCTTGCCCAGTCGAGTAAGATTAAGGTACGGAAAGTGCTCAAGGGTTGCTCACTGTGGTAAATTCGTTTGGGAGGGACTCTCCTATGAAGCGTTCTGTCCCCATGAACCTCTTCGGAATCGCGGTCGTCCTTGTCATCTTGGCGATGGTAATCCCTGCGGCACAGGCCCAAATTCGCTTCAGCGGTACGGCCCGTGCAACCTTGATGCCCATGCCGGCTGCATTGAAAGCATCCAGTCCCGTTGAGATACCATTAGAACTGCCGAACATCGAGTCTCTTGAACTCGCCGCCCCTTTCCAGTCGGTTACGACCACCAATCTGTTCGCACAAATCGCATTCGGTGGGGGATATACGACGATCTTCAGTTTTACAAACACCGGAGCGACGGCAGCGACGGGAAATCTCATCCTCAATGATGACAAGGGACAGCCTCTGCGCGCCGCTTTCTCTTCGCCCGGCTCTTTTGACACCATAGATTTTACTTACCCGCTATCCGTGCCCTCCGGAGGTTTTCAGGAGGTCATTGCCGCACCTGTAGATCCGATAAGGGACCCGACTAAAACAGGGTGGGCTCGCGTGGAAAGCTCAGGTGGCTCGTTGGGAGGAGTCGCAACCTTCCAATTCGCCCCTGGAGGCGTGCTCTCCATCATCGTAGGCGTGCTTTCGGCGCCGCCGACGAGTGTAGCGACTATCCCTGTGGACGACGACCATGTGTTGCAGCAGGACACCGGTTACGCCATAGCCAACCCCGGCAGCACGCCCATCAATGTCAAGGTCATCTTCGTGCATGCCGACGGGACGATCCATCTGACCGTCAATCCTCCGGCCCTGAACCCGCTGGCGCCGGGAGGACACGTCGCCACGTTCCTTTGGCAGGACGCGAACGACCCGTTCCTGCTGTTCCGAGGCACGGTGGTCATGATTGAGCAGTCTGGGACGCCGTTTTCCATTGTGGCGCTCGTGCTCAACAACGGGCTCTTTACCGCCGTCCCCGTCATTCCCAGCAGCGCCCCAAACATCAAATAAGGGAGCGGTACTGCACGCAAACCAATGCCTCGAGCCATACCAAGGCAGGCACGAGCGGCGAATAAATTAGATTTTGAGGAATGCCGGTTAAGCCTGCTTCGAACATCAAACCATCGATTGGTATAGCTGGAGGAAACAGTCAGCAACGGTTTCAATGCCGTAACTCTGTTCCACTTTTGCGCGGGCTCTTCGTCCTGATTCCACTGCATCATCCCTATGCGACAAGATCTGCAGCATGGCGGCCGCCAACTGGTGTGCATCGCCGACCGGTGCGCCGACGGCACTATCGGGAATGAAGTTGGTGATCGCGCCCACCCTGGTTCCTGTCAGCGGCAATCCGCAGGCCGCAGCTTCGAGGAGCGCCATTCCCTGGGCTTCATGCCAGGAAGCCTGGACGAACAGCGAGGCGGCGGCATAGATGGCGGGCATCTCCTGATGCGGTACCTCCCCCGCAAACTTGACCTTGCCCGACAGCCCCAACTCTTGGGCCAGCGCCTCAAGCTTGCCCTGCTCCCGACCTCCGCCGACAATGAGACATCGCACTGCGGGCATTTCGCCCAGCACGCGCGGCAAAGCCCGGAGCAGAATATCCTGTCCTTTGACAGGCTCGAGCGAGCCCACATTGAGTATTGTCGGGGGAACGTCCTTGTGCGCTGAGAATGGCCACCGCCGCAGGTCAACCCCGAGAGGGATATGCCGGACTGCAGGCAACGAGAGCGCCGCCTGTGCGTGTTCGACAAGGTACGGAGAGCCGGCAGTCACCACGCGCGCTCTTCGCAAAGCCCAACGGATCAATGTCCTGGTCCGCATTTGCCGCATTAATCCGTACCGGATTTCCGGCATGGATATCAGCTCTCCGCCGGCGAGGCTGATCACGGCGGGCAAACGCGGGCGGAACCACGCAGCGACCAGGCCCGGTTCATACACCCAAAAAGCATGAAGCAAATCGCAGGGGATATCCCTGACGGCGCGAGCGGTGTCCCGCCAGATGCCGGGTGTGTAGCGTGGGCCGCGATGGGCGCCCCCGATGCTGTATACCGTTGCATTGGCGATACTGTAGCGATCGCGCCGATAGGGATAGCGCATCGCCACGATTTTCAGATCGCATCGCCGCGCGACGGCCTGCGCGAGGTCGAGCAGGGCCGGGATGCACCAGTCTTCTTTGTTGCTGCTGAAACCGGGGACAATCCAAACGACCCTGAGCACAGGAACACCCTAAGTCTGATGAGCGGCCTCGGCTGCCGACTCCATCCGCAGGCGGCGACGCTCGATCCATCCCAAAACATAGGACAACGGATCGCTGAATGATCGATACCGGATCCCGCGAAACCGGCCGGCACGCCACCGATCCGGCGGATCGTCGTGGAGCCGGCAATACTCCATGACCGGCATCTGCCAAAATTCTTCCGCGTATTTCCTGAAACCATAAAACCGTGCCGCATAGCGCCGCATGCGCAGGGCCCGACCGAGATTGGCTGACTGGCTCCTATAGACTTTCAGTGTGGCCTCAAACCTCCCGGCCACGCCGGAACAATCGACAACCTGGTTGGCGAGTAGAGGTGTCAGAGGGACTTGAAGCTGGCACACACGCACTGCGGCCTCTGCAGGTTTGACGCCCTCTCTCGAAAACAGCAGCGACATCCCATGCGCGACCTTGCGGTGCTCTGGATGAAAATCCACCCGCGAAGGGGCATAGATGAGTTGGGGCGAGGTTTGGCGTAGCAAGCCCAGCAAGGGAGGCCACAGTTCCTCAAAATTCCATTCCCCCTCGGTCAGTCCAAACCACTCGAAGCGGTCCACCTGCAAAGATTTCGCCGCCGCATCCGCCTCCAGCTTTCTCTGCCGGCGCATCTCTTCGGGGCCGAGCCCGCCGGCGCGGGATCTGGATCCATCGGTAACATAGGCGATGCAAACTGAATCACCGCTGCGCACATGCAGGAGGAGAGTGCCGGCGCAACCGACGACCTCGTCATCGGGGTGGGGGGCTACGACGAGGATCTGCTGCCCTCCCGTGGGTTTCCAGTGGGACGCCCGCGCCTGACCCATGCGTCCGAGCATCGAAAAAGCCGCACACCACATGCTTTCCGCTACAGGGTCAAGCGCCGCGGCGATATTCAAAGTACATCCCCTTCCGCTCCGGTCAGAAACCAATCGGCGGTTGTCGATGCGGGCATCGAGGAAGAATAGGAAATAAGGGAGAAATCATACCCATGCCGGCTTGCATGAAATCCAGCCGCCCTGAATCGATCAGCCATGCGTGATTCCGGGGCAACCAATGCAGCAATGCTCCGCGCGCCGGACTCGGCAGCCACAGCAACGGCGTGATGCAAGAGCGCATTCGCTGTGACGGTGTCCCGAAGAGCGACCAGGCAGTCAATGATTGTCGCTCGCACCGCTGCGTCCGTTTGGGTAATCCGCAGTGCAATGTACCCAAGCGGCTCGTTCGCGCGCATTGCCAGGAACAAATGCTGTTCCGCGCCCGGCCTGTCGAGACACCGCCACTGCACCCAGGGCCGGTCGCGAATCGCGAGGATATCATAATCAGGGGAAAGGTTATTCCAGAGACGGTCGAACCGGCCGTCGGCTTGCAGGACATGTTCCAGGTGCATCCCGCTTGTGCCAGTATTGCCGTGCACCCTTCTTTCCTTCCGGTCGAGAAATCGATGGAAGACAGAATCCGCGCCTCTCCAGATCCGGGCGCCGGGAAGATGAAACTGACGTGCCAGGCAGGTAAAGGGCCGGATCCAGCGCTTTATCCAGACCAGACGAGCGACCGGCTGCCATCCGAGCAATTCACGCACGGAGCCCCAGCCCCCGTAGTGGAATCCGATTTGAAAGGGTGACCCGGCGCGTGCCCATACTTCATTGGCACGTTGCCCCAGTGCGGTCAAAATACCCTGGCGCCGGTACTCCGGGTGAGTCATGGCATCACACCCGTGCGGAATCAGGACCTGCCGGTCGCGAAGTTTGAACCGAATCGGGGTCACGGCATAGTGGCCCACAATTCTTCCGTCTGATTCCGCGACCCACTCGTTCTCATCTTTTGTCGGGAGAGAATGCAGCTTCCATTCCCAGTACCCCTGGGGCACAGGACGCCCGAACACAATCTGAAACAGGTTGGTGACACCCGGCTCGTCGCCTTGCTCGAAACCTCGGATTACCCAGGATGCCTTGCCTGATGGATGGTTCACAATTCGAGTCCCGGCTCCTGCACAGTGCATTGACGCATTTTGTCCGCAAGCGCTTTGTCGATCACTTTTGCCCTGCCATCCAGGCTGGCCTCTACGCATTGGATTCCGGCAGCGGCGAATGCCGGCCGCATGTCCACATCCCCTACCTGAGCCCGTCCACCTAGTACGACGAGCCGGACGCGGGATCGATCCGTATACAGGATATTTTGCAGTGGTCCTTCCGCCCCTTTTGGCAAAACCACGAAGTCTGCGGGCACGCCAGGTCGAAGCACGCCGGCATCGGGCAACTTCAATAGCGACGCAGCGTCGATCGTTACCATAGGCAAGAGGTTGTCCGCACTCACGTCATGATGAGTCGCCGCAAATTTTATTTCGGCAAGCAGGTCGCGCTCGCCGCTCAGACGCGAGTCGGTTCCCAAAGCCACCCTATGGGCGTGTGCCAGCATGGATACGTCGATGCTAGTCCCCAGCAGGAAGTCGTTGGAAGAGGGACACCAGATCAGTCCTCCGCCCCGGTCCCTCAGCATTGCCTGCGCATCCTGATCCAGCCCAACGCCGTGAACGAGAAGGGTATTCGGCCCCACGCAACCCCAGCGGTCCAGGCGCGTAAATTCGTCAGCAGCAGCCTCGTCTGTGCCCTCGGCTGCGTGGATGATCCATGGCCACTTGATGGGAGTTTTTCGATAGGCTTTCCTGGCGGCTTCTCCATCGATCAGCAGGGAATGGCTGAATCGGTAACGGCGGACTACCCGGACCGGAAATCCTCGCTGCAGGCAGCGATAGAGCGGATTGTGATGGCAGACGGTGGTCGCGCCGCAAAGCAGGTTTTTGATGCCTCCCAACAGAAGCCGGTCTGCGAGGGGAACGGACATGGCCGCGACCAGGGCTGGATCTGTCTTGAAGCTCGGCTGAAAATCGGCGATCCACTGGCTGGCATTTGTATAGCGCTCACGCCGTTTCATGCGCGGGAAATTGTTCAGCTCGAGGTGGTCGTGTGCATTGATGAAACCCGGGAGGACGGAGTCACCATCGAGATCGATGACAGCATCTGCAGCCTCAGGCAGACCGTTAAATCCGGCAACCCGGCCGTCGACTACTCGAAGCGAAGATCCGAGAACCCCGGCGGCGCCATAGACGCGGGCTTGCACAAAGGTGATGGGTCGCGATGGGCTGAACAGCATATCTTATTCCACTTTTATCGCTCGAATGACGAGCACGGCCGGGCATCCGCGCCATTTGTGCTCGAAATCGATTGTGGGCTCGCGCACTTCCGCGATCGCCAAGCCCGCTGCCGTGCAGGCAGCCACATGATCGGAGAATGAGTGAGAGTAATGACGGGCAGCATACTCGCGCCCGTCCTGGCCGCGAAAGGTCCTCTTCCAGCCCAGCTGCGCGCCCATCGGATGAAAATCGGAATAGATCACGGTGCCCTTGGGAGCCAGTACGCGACTGATCTCGATCAGAGCGCCGCGCAAATCCTCGACGTGGCCGAGGGCCAACGCGCACGTTATGACCTGGAACCGGCCCGTGCGTACGCCCATGCAAAGCAGGTCGGCTCGCACCAGATTGGGAGCAAACTCACGAGCGCGCGCAAGCATAGGCATCGAGGCATCCAATCCCACAGCCAGGGCTGCGCCGCGCTGCAGCATGATTTTGAGATAGCGGCCGCTACCGCAGGCCACATCGAGCGCTGTCGTTCCCTTGAGATCCGGCAACATTTGCAGGACGGCAGTCTCCTCCAGTTCCATGATTTTATTGTGAGCATAGGGAGGATAGTTCGCAGCCCAGCGCGCGTAAGCCGCGGCGGCACCGAGTTCGGTTCTGCGATGAAGCAAGCGCTCCAGCCAGCGGGGCATGATATTAGAAGCCTGTGGTCTCAGGACGTTGGTAGCGAAAAAGCTTCTGCAATGCGCGCAGCTCCAAAGGAAATCCGTACAACCGAGTGTAATATCGCCACGATCCCGCCGCCCTGAGCAGTGCTCTTCGTGGCGCATCCAGCCTCGGATCCGTCGAGGTCGGATAATATGCATTGAGAACGCGCTCGAAATTCCGGATCCGGCGCCGCAGGCTCCTGTCAAGCCATGGCGCCTGTGTGTGCCGCTGGCTCGCGAACTGCAACCAATAAGGGTTGACCCAATCCTCCAACGTATCTGGGAAGTGGAACCCGTCCTCCTGAGCGGCATGGTACAAGTCGCCATCCAGGGGGACAGGAGAATAAGTGTAAAGGATGATTTCGCTTTTCGGATTTACTTTTTTGATCTGCCGGATGAATCGGATGTTCGAGTTCAGGTCAGCCTCCGGATCCGGCGGATTGCCGACGATGAAGGAGAATTCAGGCACGATGCCATACTCTTTGGTTTTCGCCGCGATGGCGAGGGTCTTCTCAGGAGTCATGGTGCCGCCCTTCGCCATGCGTTTCATCGTCTCCATGGAAGCGGATTCCGCGCCCATGAAGACCATTTTCAGCCCCGCGTCGCGCATCAACTTCCAGGTCTTATCGGAGTATTTCAACAAGGTGTCAATCCGCGCCTCACCCCACCACGAAATGTGCAGCGGAGCAATCTGCTCCGCGACCTCAGCGACGCGGGTTTCGCTCGTGAAGAAATTGTTGTCGTGGAATTCGATGGCATTTGCCTGCCAGCGATGGACGAGCAGTTCAACAGTCTTGGCCACCCTCGTCGCAGATTGAGCCAGCCAACGTCCGTTCACCATGTTTACCACCGCACAGAAGTTGCATAAGAACGGGCAGCCGTAGCTCGAATGGTGCGACAGGGTGCGGGAGCCGAGACAGGTATTGCGGACATACCGGGCCATATCCATGCGGTGGTAGGGATAGGCGGGCAAGTCATCAGGATTCGGGATCATGGCCGGCGGGTTTTCAACTGCCGCTCCGTTGCCGTCCCGCCATGTGAGCCCCGGCAGGGCACGCCAGTCGCCGTTGTGCTCGCGCAGATTGAGCAATTCGAGGAATGTCAACTCGCCGTATCCGCACACCACAATGTCCACCGCCGGGGAATTCAGGCATGCGGATGCATGGAGAGTTGGGAAGTAGCCACCCCATACAATCATCAATCCCGGGAGTTCTTTTTTGAGAGTAACACAATGAGGATAAGCCTGAGAAAGCTGCGGCCCGGGCATTACAGTGACGGCGAGCACATCGGCTCCGCGACCGGCCTGATCGCGGATTTCCTGCAGAGGATCAGAGGAAACGTTGCCATCCACAATGCTGTACTCGTAAAGCCCTTCCAATACCGCACCCAGAGCCATCAGGGACAGAGGCAGGATTTTTTTGCCCGAGGGGCTGCTCCTGGGATTGTAAAGGACGATTCTCGGCTTCATCCGGATTCTCTCGATGCCATGGAAGTCCGCTCAAAATCATACAGGATATGATCGCCAAGGAGGCGAAGAGGCGTGATCGACGCCCGAGACTGTTCAAGCCGGCAAAGCAGCCGGAACAGACCGCTCCTGCCCGCGACCACCGGGTGGAGATAGGATGGTGGCAGAAACACTCCCAATCCCATGATGCGCCTGATTTTGAATTCCGGAGCGAAGGCGCGCCGGAGAGCTTTCGCAGCGGGATACCACACCCTGACCTTGTGGCCTCCGATGCGGCCTTCGGTCCCTTTGCGTGCGAGTCTTCGGAACGCTCGCCGGGGCTGAAGATGAAGCAGGTGCCACAATATTTCCCAGGCACACCACCGCCCCATGACTACGATGACTAAACGCCCGCCAGGTTTGATGCTTCGCGCCAGCACTGTGGCAAGAGGTCTCAGGTCCGTAATGCAGTTCAATCCCCCGAAATTGGACAGCACACCGTCAAATTTGGCATCCGGCCGGCCGGCGGCTGGATTCGCGAAATCGTAGAGGAGAAACTCAATTCTGTCTGACAGGTGATGGGTAGCGGCCTTGCGTGAGGCAGTCTCCAGCATTGCGGGAGAACCGTCTGAGGCCAGGACGTGGATTTCTCGCCTGGCCATCCAGACGGCATCCTCACCGGTGCCGCAATTGAGCTCCCACACCCGAGCTCCAGGCTGGAAAGTGTCTGACAGACTGCGCCAAACGATCTGACGCAATTTTCGCCCGATGGGTGTATGGGTGAACGTGCTGTCGTATTGATCGGCGACCGCATCAAATGCCCGGGCTGTCATGATCGCACCGACTTTCGCGCGCGGGAGCGGCTGCCGTGAGCAGATCCTTCTGTCTCATCTTGGGTCAGCCACATTCCTGCTCTGCCTAGCATGGTATTCGCGGCCGCCTTTGCCAAGCGCAAAACGCCCAGTCCGGAATCTTTCTTGCGCTGGAGTGCCACGGAGTTCACCATCCAGCGCGTGGCGAAAAAATAATAACGCCGAGAGTGCCCGCCGCTCACCTGGAAATCGCGATCTGTCCGCGTCTGCCAATCGCCCTGGCTCATGACGCGGTCGGCAACCTTGTCGTAGTATTCGGTTCCCCGGATCGGATAAGCGACGGTCGTAAGAAAGACATCCGGAGAGGATTGTTTGATGAGCTTGACTGTCGCTTCGAGATCCTGATCGCTTTCCCCCTCGTACCCGAGCATGATGAACATCCCGACCTGAATACCCCGGCGTTTCAGGGCTCCGGTCATCGATCGCACTTGCTCCACTGTCAAGCCGCGCCTCATTGCGTCGAGGATGCGCTGGGATCCCGATTCAGAACCAAGCCAAAGCCGGTGGCATCCCATTTCTGCCAGCAGGTCGGCCACCTCCCCATTAAGCCGGTCGGCGCGTGAAATGCACTCGAATGGGATGCGGAGCGCGCGGCGCTTCAACTCGCCGGAATACTCCCGCAGCCAGGCGTGGTGCATGGTAAACACGTCGTCCGCATACCACAATTGATCGGGCTGGTAGCGTGATGCAATGGACTCGACCTCTTGCGCGACTCGCCGCGGCGAGCGGCGCCTGTGGGTATGCCCATACACCGCATGGCTGCACCAGGTGCAATGATAGGGGCAGCCGCGCGCGCAAATGAGGGACAGCGATCCCGCGCCGTGGTGCACGCGCCAGGTATGCAAATACCTGTTGATATCAATGGCCTCCCTGTCCGGGTCAGGCAATGAATCGAGATCCTCGATCATTGGGCGTGAGGGTGTGCGCACGACCCGCCCGTCTTCATTGCGGTAGGCAATGCCTGGGATGTGCTCCAACGCATGGGGGCCATGCTTTGCCAGGGCCGGCAGGAGCTCTGCCAGCGCTGCTTCGCCTTCGCCAAACACAATGACGTCCGCACCCCGGTGTAAATACTCTTCCGGGTAATTAGCCGGCTCGGGCCCTCCCAGGATCACAATCGCGCCGCGGTCTTTCGCCGCACGACTCATTCCGACCACCCTCGATCTCGTCAGCAGGTTGGCGTAGATGCCCACTACCGGCGGGTGATCACGATCGAGGAGATCCGCATATTCAGAAACTGTCTGGAATGTGGAGTCGAAGACGCCGACTTGATATCCAGCCGTTTTCAAATAGGCTGAAATGGAGATGATTCCCAGGGGCGGGTATGGCTTCATGACCTTCAGCTCATGCGGATCTTCATGCATGAAATAGCCGTGTGTCAGTAGAATGTCCATGGTCACCATCCGGACCCCGTCTGCATCAGGAGAGTTTCTGCGCCGGCCTAAGATTCTCCAGGATGACTTTCTCCAACGGAAATGAAAAGCAGCGCCGCCGGATGCGCCAGCGGCTGACGAGCTGCAATGGACGGCCGAAACTGCGACGGTCGTGTCCGAAGGCAAAGCGCTGGTAAAATTTGAAGCGTTCGATGCGCTTCCATTGCTCGGCTGTGATCCATTTCCCTCTCGACCCGACATAGTCAAAATCGGCCCATTCCTCCAGGGTTGAGGGGAAAATGTAACCGTCGCGAACCAGTGTCTCCGAGATTGGATTCCCGGGATAGGGTCGAAAGTAAAAGATCGACACCTCGAAATCGCAGCTCAAGGCGCGAAGCTGCGCCGCTGTATCGAGCGTCTGTTGAATGCTGTCGTCCGGCTCGCCCGGGAAGCCGACGATGAAGTTCAAGATGGCACCGACGCCATGCCGCGTACACCTTGCAGCACTGTCAAACACCTGGGAGAGTGTAATGTCCTTCTGGATTCGACGCAGCGTATCCGGCGACCCGGATTCCACCCCGATCATCACACGTTTCAGGCCTGATCGCTTGCAGAGCGCCATTAGCCGTTCGTCCAGCCTGCTGCCCTGATCGGAGCGCATGGTGGCCGTCCAGTCCACGTTGAGGCCATTCCTGAGAAATGCCTCGGCGATCGACTCGACCCTCTGGGGACTGGTAAAGAACGTCTCGTCCTGAAAGGAAATCTCCTCGTACCGGTATTTCCGGAAATGAGCCACGAGTTCGGCCACCATCCGCTCGGGCGCAAGACCGTACCAGCCGCGTCTGAAGACAGCGGGGTCGGCGCAGAACGCACACCGAAAACGGCAACCCTGCGAAGAGACGTAGTCAAACTGGCGTTTTTGTTTGCACTCGAAGTAGCGCTCTACGGCAGCGAGCCCGTAATCGTGGGCGGGCAGAAGGTTGACGTCGGAGAAGGCTCTGGGCGGGGAAATCCGCGGCGGCTCATCCTGCCGGCGGTATGCGCAGCCTTCCACGCCATCCAGCGATGTGTTTTCCGCCAGGCATTCCACCACCTCCGCAAACGTCAATTCGCCCTGGCCGATTACCACCGTGTCCACACACGATTCCGCAAGGCATTGCCCGGGAAACAAAGACGGGTGCCAGCCCCCCCACACGATGGGGACCGAGGGTCTCATTCCTTTCAGCGCGCGGGAGACAGCGAGCGCATCCCGAATTGGTGCCCCGCTCAATACCGTCATCGCAACGCACACCGCGTCTTTATCGAGATGCCGCAGGATGGCTCCCACAGGGTCCGCCTCCAACCGGCCGTCCACCAGTACCACCGAATACCGAGAACGGTCGAGTGCCGAGCCGACGGCAATCAGGGCGAGAGGCATGGTCCAGAATAACGCGCGCGGGTTGTACAGAACCACCTTCCGGCGCATCAGCACGCCTCCGATGACAGAATTGCAGCGGCTGGATCTTCGTGGAACCGCTTGAGTCGCCGTTGGTTTGTTCGCCAGGCGAGCCAGTTTTTTGGTATCGAGGCCAGCGTCCGCAACCAGGTTCCTTCCCCCGGACGCGGCTGTGGGCCGGGTCGTCGGGTCCTTTCCCATCCCTTGCGCGTGCGAAACTCCGCATGGACCGCATGGTAAAGGGTGCGGTAGAAAGCCTCCGGAAAGGGGCCATGGTAGAGCATCGCAAGGTCGTCGCTGTCGATCCAATTCTGCTTATTTCCTAACTGGGCACGCACACGCTCATAAAACCTGGTCCCGGGCAGTGGATAGGAAATAGAAATGCCGATGTCGTCCGGCATCAATTCCCGGACCATCTGCAGCGTCATGTCGATGTCGGAGCGTGTCTCGCCCGGATAACCGAACTGCAGGAAGAAGGCGACCCTGATGCCGGCTGCGGCCAGCATGCGGCGCGCCTGATAGATCTGTGCCACGGTTGTACCTTTTTCCATCGCATCCAGGATCCTCTGTGACCCGGATTCTGCGCCCAGCCAGACAGTTTCGCAGCGGGCAGCCTTCAGACCATCCACCACCGACGGCTTCACCAAGTCGGCACGCATCTGACACTTGAACGGTATGGCCACGTTCCGGCTCCGCACCAGATTCCCAAAATCCTCGATCCAGCCGGGTTTCAAGCCAAAGATGTCGTCGGCGAACCAGATATGATCCGGCTGGTAGGATTTTTTCAACCACTCCAGCTCGGCCGCTGCGTTCTGCGGCGAACGGGAATTGTATCGCTGCCCCCAGATCGGTTTTGCACACCAATTGCAGTGATACGGGCAACCGCGCGTGGTCACCATGTTCATGGAAAAATGGCCGTGTCGAACTTTCCAGCGGTCACGATAGGCGGGGATGTCTACCAGATCCCACGCAGGGAAGGACAGGGCATCGAGATCGGTCAGGTGGGGCCGGGGCGGATTGTGCCGCTCTGCGCCTGACGGGTCCAGCCAGCAGAGCCCGGTGATGTTTTCGATCGGCACTTGCGCATTGCCCTCGACATAATCCATCAGCTGACCGAGCGTTTCCTCTCCTTCACCCTGGATGACATAGTCCGCGCCGTTCTTCAAATACTCTCCGGGGTGATCGGTCGCGTCGGCTCCGCAAAGTACGACGACGCAGCCGCGCCTTTGCGCGGCGGCAATCATCCGCCACGCCGCCTCACGCATGCGCAACAGGCACATCTTGCTCAAGTAGTTGAAATTGTCCTCGTAAAGGACCGCGCATCGGGGCTGATGGAGTTGGAGAGTCCTCTCCCATTCATCTTCACCTTCGGCGAGCATCGCATCGAAGAGCGCCACATCGTGGTCGCGCCCGCGCAAATAGGACGCTGCGTAAAGGGTGCCCAGCGGCCCATAGGGCTGCATGGCCGCATAAAGTTTGGGGTCGAATCGAAGATAGTAGGACTGCCCCAAAAGAATCCGGCTCATGCATCCTCCAGCAAATCGCGGCCGCATTTGAAGGCAGGGCAGACACAACGAACGCATTCCGGCCGCCGGCCCAACCGCTGTTGTTGCCGCAGGCCCCTGGCGGCCGGGGTATTCAGGGCGTCTGCCATCGAAATGTCGTCCGGCCGTGCGTAGGGCGGGAGGAAAAAGCATGGTTTGAAGGAACCATCCGTCTGCATAAACACCGAAAAACGGGGGGCGTTGCAGCGCACCGGCGGAAATTTCTGCAGTCCCAGGAGCGCCGCGAAATAACGGTGCAGGTTCCGCAATTTGGATTTTGATTCTACGATGTAGCGCCGGGCGAATTCGGCCTCGAATTCCCGTTCGGTATCCTCGAGAACTGCGGCGAAGGGATCGAGGTCTTCTGCTCTCAAGGCCATCGACCGGTCGAACTCAGCGGAGCGGGCAAATGCAGCCTGGTTGTGTACATCGACTGCCAGGAACGAGTGATGGGCAGCTCCCCACGAACAAGTCATCCGGATCATTGCGGGTATCTCACGATAGTTTGCCCGCTGCACCGTGGTACGGAAAGTCACCGGCAAGGATCCGGCGAGCCTTTCCACTCCGCGCTCCAGCAGGCTCAGCCCATCCACTCCGCGCACGGCTTGGTAGGTTTCCGGGGTTGCGCCATCGAGCGAGATGTAGAGTTCATCGATGCAGCTCAGAATAGCATCGGAGTGTCTGAAGCTCAGGATGCCGCTCGTTGCCATGGCTACTCTGACACCCTTGGCTTTGAACATCGTGGCGATCGAAGCCCAATGGGGATGCTGCAAGGGTTCTCCTCCGGTCAGCAGCACATAGCGAGTGCCGAAAGAGGCCAGTTTCTCGACCAACTGCTGCGCCAGTTCCATCGGAAGTTCTTTTTGTCCGGCGCGCCAGTAATCGCAACAGTTGCAGCGTGAGTTGCATTGGTCTGTGATGGAGAGAATCGCGGTCGGCAGAGCATGCAACGAGTCGGAGTGGAGTCTCCTCCACCACTGCAGTCGCATCAATTCTTGCCTGATACTCAAGGGCATTGGCTCCGCGCATCCCAACCCAGAGCTATAGTATAAGAGGTTGAACTAAGTTGAGGAAGTGTCAGTTGCCAGACCCTGCGATTCAGACAGTGGAAAAAGCTTTGCCACGAATGGCACGAAAGGAGAGAGGGGCCACCATGGGAGAGCCATTTTGCCTCCTCCACACGGGCTGCCTCCGGCCAACAGCCTGGCCCCAATCTTCTGGGAAAGCGCCTTCGAGCTGCCCATTTATGTCCGGCCCCGGAAGCGTTCTCCCGGGAGATTGGGGCCAGACTGTTGCAGCGCGAAGCGTTGCGCCCGCGTGGAGGCGACAAAATTGCAGGTTATCGGCCCGCTCTGCGATAAGGTCTCTAGGTTGCGGCAATGGCTATTCGTGCCATTCGTGGCTGCTTTTAGCTTGTACTGTCTGAATCGCGGTGCTGGACCTCTCCGGCGCCGCTGCCACAGGCGCGCCAGGTGTCTGCGCTGTGGCTGAGAGTCGGAATTCATCGAGTCGACGCTGGTATTGGGAAGTTATGCGCGCCCCGTGATCGTCAAAGTGACCCTTGACCTGGTTTTGATCAAAGATAACGCTGCCGGGAGCGTGAGCCGTCCTGGGAGCGAACTTGCGAATCTTGCGCTTCATCTCCCAGGTATCGAGCCATTCGCCGATCCTCCCTGCCAGCAACCATTCCATGACTCCTTTGACGCATCGACCCATTTTCCCCGGCAGATACTCCGGCTCCCAATGAAGGGGGGCAGCGGCGTTTGGCAGCATCTGCTCGATCCACGAATTGACGGCCCGCATTTTTTGGTACACCTCATACCCATAAAGAGGGACCATCTGCACAAATTCATGGGCTACGTAAACCGTGCGCGGTTCGAGCGCCAGAATTTCCTCGGAGATCACGTAGTTGGGACACAGAGTATTGGGCGTGAACTTGCCGGCATACACGAGCAGCACAGCCATGGCGCGGGCAAGCCAAACCCTGCGGGGCGCAGTGACCAGGAGGATGTCCACATCGTCATGTTCGTTGCTGTTGTCCATCGCCAGGGCGCCCGTGATGGCAACCATCCTCACAAAAGGCAGATGGCCCAGGACTCGAGCATAGAATCTGGCTTTACGCCAAGATCGGTGCGAAACCGCCGATCTGTGCCGCCTGCCGGTCACAATATTCTCGCGCCCCGGCAGCGTGACGAATCCATCCACCTGTTTGATCCGGCCGTCAAGCCAGGCCGGATCGTGCAAAATGGCCAGGACCTGCGACTTGGAGCCCAGGGCATCGATGAGGTAATGCGTGATTTCCTCAGGGGTCAGAGGGTAATCGAAAAGGTCAGAGTACAAAAGGGTTTTCAGAATGGCTCTTGCGATCTGCTCATTCGCGCGTAAAGTGGCGGCCTCAACGGTTTCCTCCGCCGGTTGAGCATCGCTCTGGATTAAAGCCTGGCGATTGTGAGACATTTGACTCATAGAGGCTGGCGAGGATCCTGATGAAAGTTGCACTTATCCACGATTATCTGAACCAGTACGGCGGAGCGGAGCGTGTTCTCGAAACCCTGCTTGACATTTTTCCCGACGCACCCGTCTACACATTATTATACAGTCCGGAGAGAACTTCAGCGCACTTTCAGAAAAAAGTCTGCAAGACCAGCATCCTGGATTTTCCGTTTGCCAGGCACCATCACAGGCTGTTCATTCCCTTGATGCCGTTCGCAGTCAGGAGCCTGAAGGTCGAAGATCGATATGACCTCATCATTTCCGACAGCGCGGGATACGCCAAGGGTATATCCAATCCGGAGCGGACATTCCACATTTGTTATTGCTACACGCCCCTGCGCTATGCCTGGGAGATCGATAACTATTTTGCTAATCCGGTATTTAAGACCTTCTTTCGACCGGCATTCAATTACCTGAAGCGCTGGGATTTCGAAGCGGCGCAAAAGCCTGATGTGCTTTTAGCTGTCTCCGGCTTCATTGCACAGAAGATCAGCAGAGTTTACGGGCGAACGGCCCGAGTCGTATATCCGCCCGTCGACTACAAAACATTCTATTTCGATGTCGACCTTCAACCATCCGCGGCCAAACCATATTATTATCTGGCCGCGGGACGCTTGCTGCACTACAAGAAGTTCGCGCTCCTGGTGGAATCTTTTCAGCAGCTGGGCCTGAACTTGTGGATCGTGGGATCCGGACCGGAGCTGCCCAAGCTGGAAGAGATGGCTGCAGGAGCCAGCAACATTCAATTCAAACGTTTCGTGAGCGACCAGGATCTGCATGCGCTCTACAACGGCGCGAAAGCATTCCTCTTCCCGCAGGTGGAGGATTTCGGCCTGGTGGCAGCCGAAGCCCTGGCGTGCGGCGCACCCGTGATTGCCTACGCGCAGGGCGGGGCGCTGGAGATCGTCGAAGAGGGCCGCACCGGCATTTTCTTTCAGCAGCAGAACGCAGGCAGTGTCGTCGAAGCGGTTCGCAGATTCGAGCAGATGAATTTCGATCGGCGTGAGGTCAGCCGGTTGGGTCGGAGGTTTACAACAGAACAATTCCGGAACGGGATTCTGCAGGCTATTCCAGCCAACCTGCGGGAGAAGATCGGCATTTGAAACTGAACCGCACGGTGCGGAATATCCGCAACCTAAAAGCCTTAACGCAGAGGGCGCAGAGACCAGAGAGGATTTTTGTTTTTGAATGACTTACCTCTGCGACCTCTGTTCCGAAAATTGAACCCATGGCGGTGCCGATCAACTCGTCGATTTCTGTGCCGCCCTTTCAGGGCTGGAGATTTCCGGACCTCAACCCAGGGCTCGCGCCCTGGGCTGTGCTGTCCCGCCCTTTCAGGGCTAAGCATTTCACCACTGCGAAAACCCCGAGGGGCTAAGCATTTCACCACTGCGAAAACCCCGAAGGGGCTAAGCATTTCACCACTGCGAAAACCCCGAAGGGGTGGCGC
>JBGQNR010000090.1:0-22241 GCA_041501225.1 Acidobacteriota bacterium | reverse complement strand
GAATCTGACCATGATCCACCTCCTGCTGGGGGTGGATCCGTCCGGCATTCGTCGCATCCCGTCCGAACCGCAGGCGTTGGCTTTTCCTCCCGTTGACGCTGCAGGACTAGGATGGCCGGGAACGAAAGGGGCGCAGGTTCATAGCATACCCGCCTCTGGCGGTTGGGTCGGCGGAGACATTATGGCTGGCGCCGTGCGCGCCGGGTTTTCGCGCTCCTCGGACGGGATTGGGCTTTACGTGGATCTCGGCACCAATGGTGAAATCGTGGTCGGGGGCGCGGATTTCGCGCTGGCGTGCGCCTGCAGCGCAGGGCCTGCCTTCGAGGGCGGCGGAATCCGATGCGGCATGCGGGCCGCCCGTGGCGCCGTGGACGGGGCTTGCATTGACAAGGAGAAGGGCACTCTGCGAGTTTCCGTCATAGGCGGTGGCCGCGTTCGAGGTGTGTGCGGTTCCGGCCTGATTGCTTTGAGCGATGCCCTGTATCGCGCCGGTTGGATCGACCGAGGCGGCCGGTTTACCGGCCGCCTTCCCGCTCATCAGCGAGTGGAAGGGAAGTGGGGATTGGGCATGGCCATTTCCGAGGACGGCAAAATAGCTCTGTGGGAGAGGGACATCGCCAGCCTGATTCGAGCAAAAGCAGCGGTATTCGCCGGCATCCGATCCTTGCTGGAGACATTGGGCGGAGGCGCAAATCTGATAGAACGGGCGATCGTCTCCGGCAATTTCGGCCGGTTTCTCAACCTGCCGGCGGCGGTCGGCATTGGATTGCTTCCGGGCCTCCCTCTCGGACGTTACGGTTACGTCGACAACGGCTCGCTGGAAGGGGCAGCCTTGGGGCTGCTGTCGCGGGAGTTTTTTGCTGAAATCGGCGCCTATCTCAGCAAGGTCACCTATGTGGATCTTGGCGAGCTACCCGGATACATGGATGAGTTTGTCGGCGCTTCCTTCATCCCGCACACAACTCCCGAGCGCCTCTTCTAAGCAATATATTGCCGGGCTTTCTACCCAGATCTTGAGGTTTTATCGGATTCTGAACTATTTTCCTGGCCAATGCGTATTACTAGCCATGGGAAAACCATCGAAACAAGGGATCGAGTTTCATCAGGGGATCCGGATCGACAAGATACCGGTCGAGGGCATTCCGGGGCTGATGTTCGTGTTTGCCACCGTGTTCATGTTTGCTGCCTCCATTCCTGCTGTGCGCGAATTCCTGCTCATTACCAGCATTCCCGGGATCATTGGCGCCGGGGTCCTCTATTATTGGCACAACCAGACGCGTTGGTGAGAATAAAACGAGCCGGGCGCCCCACGGCGCTCATGCCGCGAATATTCGAGCCCAAGCCCTGTCCGGAGGCCGTTGTTCCTGAGTCACGGAATGCAAGACGACAAGCAAACGGTTCTGCGCACGGTTCTCGCGGTACTTCGGCGGAAGGTAGACGAATACGCTCCCGAACTTAGAGCACCTTGAGTTCAGGCCAGTCAAGGGCATAGCCAAGGGCGAGTTTCACTTCACGCTCGCGACTGCTCGGCAGTGCGCCGATGCGATCGCCTAGCACAGCCAAATCAGCAGGAGTTTGAGCTGGTCTTGAAAGAAAAGAATCCCGCGACGTTTTCGCGCAGGACCTGGGGGAAACTCTTGTCCAGGTAAGAGCGGATGGAAACGTAGCACTCGTCGCATTGGTTGTGCTGCGTGAATTCCTCGATCATGCGCGCCTGTTCGTGGAGTGGATAGCGCCTGAACTGCATCGAGCAGGGCTGCAGGGAACCGTCGCTGGTTACCACCAGGAAACGCAGGCCGGCTTTGCATCCCGGAGCCTTCCCGTCCTCAAAGTAGCGGCGTGTGGCATCGATGGTGCTCTCTGAATTGGCGACCCAGCGAGTGTTGTCCATCCGCGCCTTCACCCGGTCCAATTCCCGCTTCAGAATCGCCAGCTGCTCCGGCGAGTTGAGGAAGTAATCGCGGCAGCCGGTGCGCCTGGGCGAATAGGCGCTGTAACTGACGTTGACCCCCCATGCGCGCGCCTTGTCTGCAACCGCGTCGATCTCCGAGACATTCTCGCTTGTGATGCAGTTGTTGAGGACGATATCGTCGTGGCCGAGCGCGGCCAGGCCGGGAATGACCTCGCTCAGATGCTTGTACAGGCCATTGAGTTTCCGGAACTCGTCGTGCCGCTCATCCGGAAAGTCGAGACTTACGGAGAACTGGTTGATGCCGGCCTCCCGCAGAGCCAGATACCGTTCCTCAGTCATGTGCGACCAGTTCGACACCAGAATTGTATAGGGAAGTCCGGACGGGCACTTGATATTGCGCACGATATCGATCAAGTCGGGGCGCATCAACGGTTCGCCCCCCGAGACCTGCACTACGCTCGGGCGCAACACGTCCATGTAACGCCGGTAGTCGGCCGGCTTGAGATTTCGCGAGTTGTCCTTCGGACCGCCGTGGTCGCAATGCTTGCACCAGCAAGTGCAGGAATCCGTTACCTCAAAAGAGACCACGATCGGGCGCTCGGCGAGCCAATTCAGCGACCCGCGCGCAATGATTCTGAGTGATTCGGCAAAAGGAACTTTATGCATCCTGACGGCCCTATGACGTTGATAGTACTGGAAATCTCCACGAGCGCATCTCACATGCTATCAGAAGGCCCCTTATGAATTCAAGCCTGCTGGGAATTGAATGACTACTATCGTAGTATTGTGGAAATGGGTGGATGCTCGAGGAAGAAGGCTGTTAGGCTGTAGACTGTTAGGCTGTAGACACTGAAGCCAGAAGACCGATTATAGCCCGAATAACTTCCTATTATTCTGATCTAAGACCTCTGACCTCAGCCTGCAACCTATATAGCCCACTACGGCCAATAGCCTACAGCCTATAGCCTATAGCCTTCTTCCTCTTATGCAGCTCCTTGCTGCAGAATCTCTCCGCGGAGCCCGACTACGATGAAATGGATCGGCACCTTGCGATTCGCTTGCGCTACTGCCCGGCGCGCCAGATGCAGGAGGCCGGAGCAGCAGGGAACCTGCATGATCATGACGGTCAGGCTTTTCACCTCTGCATCGTCTATCAGACTGATGATCTTTTCGAGGTAAACCTCCTGCCCGCTATCGAGCTTGGGGCAAGCGATGGCGAGAGTTTTGCCGTTCAGGTGCGCCTCATGGAAGCCGCCCAAGGTGAAGGGCACGCAGTCGGCAGCCAGGAGCAGATCGGATCCACGAAAATGAGGAGCTTGTGGTGATATGAGATGAAGCTGGATGGGCCAGTGGGTCAGCCGGGATGGCTGGGGTCCCACGGGATGCGAGTCGGTTGCCCCGCTGCAGGCGCCGAAACTGACCGTCTGCGACCCTGGACAGCCGCCAGTCTTAAATGACGCCGGATGCGGCTTGGCGTCTGTGCTTCCCTGGTTTGCAATCAATCGGTGTTCTCGCAGATAGTCATAGGCCTGCTGGAGATACGTGGTCTCGTTGTGCTCTCGAAGATGCTTGAGATGGGCTTCGACTACCGCTTTTCCCTGCTTTGCAATGACGGCAATTACCTGGCGTTCGTCGTAGGGAACGGCCTCGCGTTCCTCAATGGTAATGGCCCCCTGGGGGCAATGGCCCAGGCAGGCGCCCAACCCATCGCAAAAGAGGTCACTGACCAGCCTTGCCTTGTCTTCTATCATCTGCAAGGCTCCTTCCGGACACCCCGGCATGCAAAGCCCGCATCCGTCGCACTTTTCTTCGTCAATCTTGATAATCTTGCGCTTCATCGAAATCCTCCCAATTCATGATCCAGGCCAATGGTACCCCCGGGCATCCAAACAGTCCTTGATCTAGATCAAGAAATCTCAAGTGAGGCAAAGAGCGGTGTCAGGCCTCGGGCATCGCATTTTTCTCGGCAAGCGGCGAATGGAAGAAACGCGAAAATGCGATCTTTCTGGCCTGACGCGTCTGATCGGCTAGGATGCGGGACGGAATGCTCGGGTGCCGACTGCGAAGCAGACGATGCCGACGAGCACCAGGATGCCGCACGGGAGCAGCATCTCCTGGAACGAAAAGCCGCGCCAGATGGCTCCTTCCAGCGCCAGAATGGCCCATTTCGCCGGGCTGAAATTTCCGGCAGTCGACATCCAGGCCGGCATGACAAACAATGGAACCATGCCGCCTCCAAACATGGCGATCGGCATCATTACAGCCCAACCCGCGCCGGCGGCTGCCTGTTCGGTTTTTCCGAGAGCGGCAATCAGCATCATGATCCCGACGAAGGCGATCGCAGTGGAAAAGCCCGCCAGGATGAGCAACAGCCATGAGGAAGGTCGGACTTGAAAGAAGAAGCGCCCCAGGAGGAAGAGGGCTACCTGCACGACTGCAATTGCCGCGAAGCAGGCGAGGGCCTTGCCCGCGAGCAGGTCTCTGCGGGATATTGGCGACATCTGCAGCCGGACCAGCGTCCCCTGGGTCCGTTCCGACACGATGCCGATGCCGAAGGTCATGACGCAGCCGATGATGCCCCAGAGAATCCCCTGTGGGAATGTGATGCCGAAGGAATTGTCCGGGTGAGGTCCCCGATTGCCCGAGGTGACCGGTTTCTCCTGGATTTCCAGAGGCTGCCACTGTGCCGTTGCCTGCTGCCCTCCGCTGCCGGAGGGCGCGGTATCGAGGAAATGATCCAGTTCACCCAAAAAACGCCGGACCGTGCCCTTCGCCTCGTCTGTATCCGGCGCCGAATTCAAGTCGGTCATGGCCTTGCGAACCATATTGCGGGATGAGGAACGATCCGACATGAGCTTCTGCATGTCCTCCGCTGCCTGTTTGAACAGCAAGCCGGAAATCATGGCCGATTCGGCCCTGCGGCTGGGGTCGATCCAGACTTCCAGGCGCCGCGGCGTACCATAGAAGATCCTTCCGCTGGCCTCGCCGAAACCAGGTGGGAGCATTATGGCGGCTGTACGCTTTCCTTGTCGTACCAGTTTTGTTGCCTGGTCCCGATCTGCACGGATGACTTCGAACTCCTTGCTGGTTTCCAGCTTGGCAATGAATTCACCGGCTGCAGGGCTGCGGTCTTCATCGACAACAGCGATCCCGATCTTGGCAGAAGGTTCGTTGGAGCCTGAAAAGATCAGGCCGAAAAAGATGGCAATCAGAAGCGGCCATACGATAGTGAAGAAAATCCCGGATCGCAGGCGGACCAGAATGAGCAAATCTTTTTGAGCCAGAGCCAGGATTGCACGCATCATTCCCTCAAGTCTCTGCCGGTGAGATTCAAAAACACCTGTTCCAATGTCGTGCGCTCGACCCGAAAGTTTCCGATCGGACCGCTTGTGGCGAGGCGATTCAGTTCCGCCAGGGGGTCGCTTGTCTCCAGGCGGACCTCTTTGCCCGAGATTTCAGTGACCAGGGTGGGCCGGCCTCCGAGGCTGGCAAGGAGGCCCGGTACGGTGTCGAGTGCCAGCATCTTCCCATGGTCCATGATGCCGACGCGGTCGCAGAGCCTCTCTGCCTCCTCCATGTAGTGGGTCGTGTAGACGATGGTCCGGCCGCGCTTCTTCAGATCGAGAATATTTTCGAAAATGGAGTTACGGGATTGCGGATCGACGCCGACGGTGGGCTCATCGAGAAGGATCAATTCGGGTTCATGAAGGATGGCCGCTGCCAGGTTGAGTCGTCGTTTCATGCCGCCCGAATAATTCCGAACCAGGTCACCCTTACGGTCCGTCAGCCCGACGAATTCCAGAGCCGATCCGATGCGATCTGCCAGCCGCCTTCCGGCCAGGCCGTACATCCGTCCAAAAAAGGCCAGGTTTTCCGTGCCGGACAATGGTCCGTAGAGCGACACCAGTTGTGGCGCCACGCCGATGCGGGCGCGGACCTCAGGGATCTTGGGAGATCCCAATCCTGCGACAGTTACCGATCCGCTGTCCGGCTCGATCAAGCCGACCGCTATGTGGACGCATGTGCTTTTCCCCGCGCCGTTGGGCCCGAGCAGCCCGAAGATCTCTCCCTGCTGGACTTCCAGAGAAAGGCCGTCGACGGCAACGATCCGGCCAAAGGCCTTGCGGACACCGGCAAATTTCAGCATGTTCCTATCCCATCTTCCGAAACCCACAAATCACACTGACATACGATTAAACCGACCATTTTGTTTACCACAGAATGATGAAGCGGCATGAAACGAGATTTTTAAAGGCAGCCACGAATGTCACGAATCGCTGCTTTTGAGAAGCATGCGTGTGCTTGTTAACCAAGGCATACGATGATATCGTGACGCCATTCTGTTGGGCCGGACTGCGCAGCAGCCGTGGATCAAATACTCATGATTGCCATGTTGGGAGGCATGTCTATGAAACCGCGATTCTTGGGTCGGAAACTCTGTTTGTTTTTTGTCATAGTGGCGCTCGCGGGACTGCTTTCCGGTCAGGAAGCGGCTAAAAAGCCGGATCCGCTCCTCAGCGAGGACAACCTCATTGCGGTCATGCACTCGATCTCGACCCTGACGCTCTATGGGTATGTGAAAGATCTGAGTTCAGAAATGTACGATGGCCGCTTGACCGGGACCCCCGGATACAACAAGGCCGCACAATGGGCTGCGGACCTCTTCAAACGTTGGAACATCAAACCCGCCGGCGACAAAGGGGCTTATGCACAGAGCTTCCCCAACCCCTACACCCTTGTGCTGCCTGGCAGCGAAATCAGCCTGCAGATTCGCCTGGAGAATGGCGACATCATCAAACGCCCGTATGTGTTCGAGGATGACTATTTCCCCGGATCAACTTCCGATTCCGGAACCGTCACCGCCGAAGTGGTCTACGTCGGGTACGGGATTACGGCCGCCGAGCTGAACTACGACGAATACAAGGGGATCGACGTCAAAGGCAAGATCGTTCTGGTCGAGCCGGAGGTGCCCATTTCTCCGGACCGGGAAGCGGACGAATTCAAACGCTGGCGGCCCTACTCGTTTCATGACTACAAGGTCAGAAACGCCAAAAATCACGGCGCCGTGGGGATGATCTACAATTACCACATCGCAAACCCTAATTGCGTTTTCCTCAAGGACTTTGTTCTGACCTACATCAGCCTGGGCGTGGTCAATGACGTGTTCGCCGGGACCGGCAAGAAACATGACACGTTGGTCGAAAACATCCGGGCGGCCAAACAGCCGGTGTCGTTTGCTACCGGAAAGACCATGACGATCAAAAACACCACGGAATATCACCCCGAAGGCATCGGCGCCAATGTGATCGGAATTCTGGAAGGGAAGGACCCGGTGCTGAAGAACGAGGCGATTATTGTCGGCGGCCACCTCGACGGTTTGGGGCGGAATCCGGAACTCATGCCCGGAGCGAACGACAACGCCTCAGCCGTGGCGATTACCTTCGGGATTGCCGAAGCGCTCGGGAAATCCGGCATTCCGCTGAGGCGGACCGTGATCTTCATTCTGTTCGGCGCGGAAGAGCAGGGGGTGAAGGGCTCGGAATACTACCTGGCGCACCCGGGGATTCCCAATGACAAAATCAAAGGATTTATCAATCTGGAAACCGTCGGCCGTGGGGAGCGCATCAGTGGAGGAGGGGGCAAGAACTATCCGCAACTGTGGGAGTTCTTCGACCGGAACAATCGGAAATACATCCACCGTCCCGTCACCGCCGGTTTTACAGCCAATCTGGCGCGACCGCGCCAGGACGCGGCTCATTTCATGTGGGCCAACATCCCGACCATTTCGTTCGGCACTTCAGGGGGAGCCCGTCTGCCTTACGCGACCTACCATACCACGCACGATTCCATCGACATCATCACCCCGGACATCATGGTGGATCTGGCGCGGTTGATTTTCCTGTCGGTTGTCGAGATGGCGAACAATTGAGGAGTGCTAAAATCCTAACGCAGTCTCTCATGCGCCGGGCGCACCCAGGTACATGAAAATTATTAGTCTTTAAAAAGCCTCAACGCAGAGCGCCCAGAGGGAGCAGAGTTTCGAAAAATTTAAGAACTCTGCGCTCTCTGCTCCCTCCGCGGCCTCTGCGTTAAGCTTTTGAAGGCTCAGAAACTCAGTTGCCTCCCCTGCCCCTGCCGCCGCCTCTGCGTCCGGTGGTTTCCGGCCTATTGTCCTGCGCTTTCTCGCGCGCCAGCTCGACGAGATCGACGTTGCTCGAGAAGTCGCCGAGCAGCCACCTGCAAAAGTAGTCCGCGCGGATCCAGTTGCAGTACTCGCCGTCGGGACCGTAGGAGTGAGGCTGTCCCGGGAAAATCATCATGTCGAAACGCTTGTTCGCCTTGATCAAGGCATCCGCGAGCCGCATGGTGTTAGCCGGATGGACGTTATTGTCGTAGTCGCCAGTCGTCAGCATCAGATGCCCCTTGAGGTTCTTGGCGACTTCGGAGTTCTTGTCCATGGTGTACTCGAACGTGGTATTGCCATCCTTATCGGTCACTTCTTTGATGCCGTGGTTCTGCTCGCTCCAGGTGTTGTTGTAGACGTTGTTTTCGTGGTTACCCGATTCAGACCAGGCGACCTTGAAGAAGTCCGGGTAGACAAGCATGGCGGCTGCGGACATGAATCCGCCTCCCGAATGCCCCCAGATCCCGACTTTGTTGAGGTCGATGAAGGAGAACCGGTGGGCCAGCTGCTCGACGGCGGCCTTCTTGTCGGCCAGGCCGTAGTCGCGGAAGCTGATGTCATCAAGAGACACGGCGCCGTAGCCGTAGTTGTGATACCACTTGGAGCGCTGCGGATTGCCGCCGCGGTTTCCGACCTCGATCACGATGAACCCGAACTGCGCCAGGAAGGAGCTGTAACCGCGCGGCGCGAAAGTCTTGGTCACACTCTCGGTTTGAGGGCCGGGATATACGTACAGGATAATCGGATACTTCTTGCTGGGATCGAAATCGAACGGCTTGTATATCACGCCATAGAGGTCGGTGATGCCGTCGTCTGCCTTTACCCGGAACGGTTCCGGAAACTTGAATCCGGCTTCCAGCAAGGGCTTTACGTCCGTCGTCTCGAGTTCCATCACCAGATTGCCGGCGTTATCGTACAGCACCGACTTGGGTGCGGTGTTGATGCGGGAGGAGTTGTCGACGAAGTACTTGGTTGATTCGCACATATTTACCGAATGTGACGCGTCGCCGGGATCGAGCAGCTTCAGACCGGTGCCATCGAGATTGATTCGGTAGAAATGCGGGTAGTACGGATCCTCCCCTGGCTCACGGCCGACCGCGGTGAAGAAGAGTGTGCCGCTCTTTTCATCGACGCCCTGGACAGCACCCCCCCCGCCGCGGCCGCCGCCCCCGCCGCCGGCCGTTGCGCAGACGAACTCACCCGATGTGATCTGGTTCTTCAGCGTTCCATTGATGTCGTAGCGATAGAGGTGGCCCCACCCATCCCGCTCCGACCACCAGATGAATTCCTGGCCGTTGTTGATGAGACGCGGCGCTTGGGTCTCGATGTAGGTGTTTAAGCGCTCTTCGAGGAGCACCTTGGTGTCGCCCGTTTCGGGATTCACGACGCACACATCGAGCTTGTGCATGTCCCGACTGATGCGCGTGAGGTAGATCTTGTCAGGGGCTTCGGTAAACCATGTATCCTCAGTGCGATCCGGATTCTGCTCCCGGAACAGGGCGGAAACACGAGCAGGCAGGACCGTCATGCGCTCGTCCTTCCAAGCGTCAGCTTTCACCTTCACGCGCGCCTTGGTATCGCGGTCAAAGGTCAGGACTTCTATCTGCGGCACGTTCGGTTCGCCGGGCATGGCATAGCGATAGGTCAGCAGTGTCGGGCGCGGATTGGCGAGTGTGTTGATCACCCAGAGATCGGCGACCTTCCTCTCGTCCCTGCGCACGACGCTGAATTTCCTGGAGTCTTTGGACCAGGTGACGTTACCAGCCGACGTGCGAGCATTGCCGCGCCCTTCACCCTGGCCCTGTTCTTGAGTTGTGACATCTTCCTGTTGTTGCTGTTGGTCACCGCCCCCTCTTCCTCTACCGCCGCCGAAGCTGTAATGCTCAACTCCATCGGTCGTGATCTGCGTTTCGACGATCGAAGTGTCGTTCGGGGTCTTCTTGGCCTTTTCGAAGTGGACGTCATCCATCATGTAGAGGTTGTGATTCCTGGCGAAGATGATGGTCTTGCCGTCGGGAGAAACATTGGCCCACGCGGGTTTTCTTTCGGGATCCTTCCAATCTTCGAGTAGCTGGACCTTTCCTGTTGCCAGGTCATATTCGAAATGGAGGGTCTTGGTCCTGGGCGGCGCTGCAGGTGCGCCCCCGCGCGCGCCCTGGCCTCTCTGCCCCTGCGTCTGTCCCCTTTGGCCCGTCTGCCCTGTTTGTCCTGTCTGGGCCGTCTGATCCGTCTTTTGAGCCTGCTGATCCACCTTCTTGGTCATAACGATGTCGGCGTCAATCGGCACGTCGAACTGAAAGTGGAAGGCGGTATCCTTCTTGACGAATCGCTGGATCGTCGTGAAGGGGAGATGCTGAGAGTCATACGGTATGCGCGTGATCGTGGTCAGCATCGCCGCCATCTTGGCGTTGTCGAACAGCAGTGTCTTGGATTTTTTGACCGGATCGACCTGGTAGAAGTTTCTCCCCTGGGGCGTCTGGTAGCTGTACCAGAAGCGATCGCCGGTTTCGAGCCAGTGCGGTGTCACCGCGGTATCGAACACGAGCTTGCCGACTTTTGCCGACGTCCATCTTGCGGCCAAATCATAGTTGGCCTTGACGACGGGCGGGTTGTCAGCCGGCGCACCCGCGTGGGGTGTGGCGACAATAATTGGGATCAACAGAATGAGGGCAAAGAGCAGAAAAAGCCCCTTCTGCTTGAGATACCGATATTTATCATGGTTCGGCATAACCAGTTCCTCCAGATAAGCGAGATGTCGGGTGTTTTGTGTTCGCCAAGAAATGCCACTCAGAAAGAGATTATTACAGTGGGGGCGAGAATAGCCTTGTCCGGCAATTATGGCAAGCGAAACCTAAAGAAAACTGCGGGACATTGATTTCCAGGGATGGCTTTGATAGCGTCGATTCGAAATGCGCAGCGTGGCTGACATCAAATCAATGAAATGGGGCTGGCTGAGGACTGACGCCGCGGCAGCATTGCTCCTGGCTGGGCTATGTGTCATCGCCTATCTGCCGTCCTTCAACAACGGCTTCATATCTGACGATTACGTCATTTTAGGCCGCCTCGATTCGCTGGCGCACAATTTCCTGTATCTGTTTTCCGTTCCTCCCGAATGTTTCCGCCTCACGAGCTATATCTCTTTCGGACTCCTGCGCTTCTTATTTGGGTACCACCCGGAGTGCTACTACGCCTTCAGTCTACTGCTCCACATCACCAATTCGCTTTTGCTCTGGAAACTGCTGGCCCGGATTACACAATCGTCCCGAATCGGCTTGCTCGCTGGCGTGCTTTTCGCGACAGTTCAAGGGCATCAGGAAGCGATGATGTGGCTGGCGGCCATGAATGAAGCGCTATTAGGTCTTTGCCTGCTCGCGGGCTTGCTTTTGTGGGAAAAGGGACGACTCGTCTGGAGCGCCACCGCTTATGTCATCGGGCTTTTTTCAAAAGAATCCGCTTTGGTCTATGTGGCTCTCTTGCCGTTGCTGATGTGGCGATCCAACGGCTCGAAGCGATTCCGCCGCGGGTACGCGCTCATACTCAGGATCTCGGCGGCATTCGCGGTGCTGTTTTATTGGCTCGCTGCCAACAACTTCATGCTCGGCGCCGGGGCCTATGCTCTAACCTGGCATGCGGTGCCGGTTTTCCTGTTGAGTATGCATCGATTGATGTTTCCATGGATGTATGCCGCGGTTGTTATTCACCTGGTTCAACGACGCGGTCTGGAAGACTTGAAATCCGCGGGCCGGGGATTGGCATTCGCGGCAATCGCACTGTTCCCGTACATTTTCCTTACCTACCAAAACCACGTCACCAGTCGTCAGGAGTACCTGGCTTCCATGGGAATTGCCTGGGCTCTGGCGATTCTTATGCAGGGCCTGCAAAATCGAAACTTGCGCCGCGCTTTCCTGCTGATTTTTGTCGTGGCGAACATCAGCTACATCTGGATTAAGGACCGGCAGTTTGAGCAGCGCGCCGCCCCCACCAATCGGCTCATTGAACAGCTGAAGGAGCGTGCGCCGCAGGACCTCGCCATCTTTGATTTTCCTGCCAACCCATGGATTGCCAAAATCACGGCCAGAATGGCGCCAGGCTGGCAGCCGGACATGATTCACGTCGATCCGCCCGCCTCGGAATGCGTGGCCTGTCCAGCCCTGCGTTGGGATCCCCGCGAAGAGCGGTACCACCTGATCGATCGAAGATGAGCTCCGGCAAACCTGAGCTTATGAATGCTGCGGCGCATCCTTTGACGCCGATTTCCGGGATGCAGATAAAGAAGTGGTTTTTCTTCCACGCGCGCGTATCATCCGGGATGCAGATAAACTACTGGCGTCGCGCAGATGGTATGGTTTGGAGAAGGACTGAAGGCGGGCGATGATCTTTTTACAGGAAGTGACTCCGAATGACCTCAAAACAGCGGTGCCGGAAGTGTCGCTCGAGGAAGCGCGCAAGATCGTTGGCGCGGTCCATCGCCTTGACGAGCTGCCCAGAACCATAAGAATGGTCCGCCGTGCCAGCATGGATGCTGTGCGCGGGGCCGGAACCGTTCCCCGGCTCGAACTGCGGTCTGTGCACCCCAGCAGTGTCGATCCTTTTGTGAAGTACGCCCTGTTGACGGAGGACGGGCACGTGGTCGAAACCGTGCGGATCCCCTTGGAGCGAACCGGCAGGTTCTCTGTGTGCGTGAGTTCGCAGGTCGGTTGCGGCTTCTCGTGTTCATTCTGTGCCACAGGAAAGATGGGCTTGCGCCGCAACCTGGAAGCGTGGGAGATGGTCGAGCAGGTGCGCACGGTCCGGCGCAGCCTGGAGCGCGCGCAGCGCCAGCGCGTGCACGGCATCGTGTTCCAGGGAATGGGCGAACCGCTGGCAAATGTCGACAACGTCATACGCGCCATTCGCGTCCTCTGCGAACCGTGTGCGCAGGCCATCGATGGCCGAACGGTCACCGTCTGCACCGCCGGTCTCCCCGACGGCATACGGCGCCTTGGCCGCGAAGCGCCTAAAGTCAGGCTGGGAATTTCGATTGGCAGCGCGCGCCCGGAGGTGCGTCGAGCCCTGATGCCGGTTACTCGGGCTTATCCCCTCGATGCGGTGCTCGATGCCGCCGCGGAGCATGCGCGCCTTACCGGCCTGGCTCCCATGTGGGCGGTGACGCCGCTGGCCGGCGTGAACGACACCGAGGAAGATGCGCGCGCGCTGGTCACATGCGCCCGGGAATTCCAGCTGCGCACGGGACTGCGCCCGCAAATTCGCATGATCTCGTACAACCCGATCGCCGCGGCCGATCAGGAAATCTATCGGCGCTCGGACGACGCAACCGAATCCAATTTCCGGCGGATCATGCGCGCCGAAGGATTTACTGCCCACAAGCGCTACAGCGGCGGGGCCGACGTCCAGGCCGCCTGCGGCCAGCTCGCTTCGCGCTCCTGACCGAATGCCGCATCGGCTATTGAGGCTTGTACAGGCCTGAGGGGATAGACCCGAGGAAGCAGGCTTTCACCACTTCCTTGTCCGCGGGATTCAGCAGTTTCCTTTGAGCGTCGGGCATGATTTTGATGTGCTTGATCGCAAAAAGGTGATCCCCGATATAGTCGAGATCCTCCGCAGCGGTCATCCAGCGGCGATGATCGTATCGGGCGAGGTTGACAGGCCGTGAATAGCTCACCAGCGATTTGTCGCCCTTGGTGTTGAAATACATTTCGAAATACGACATCACCAGCTCGCGCAGGTTGCGATACACGGGCTCGCGAAAACGCAGCAGGGTGGTGTTCGATTTTGCCACCGCCCCCCACAGGCCATTCCTCCGAAAGACGGCGATCACATGATCGTCGTCGTTGCGAGCCGCCAGATCGACAATCAGGGGAGAATAGCCCAGGAAGCGCAACGCTGCTGCCGCAAACATAGCGCCCTCGAAGCAGTGGGCAGTGCGTTCCTTCATGACCCGGCGCGGGGACATCGTCGTCGGCTGGTCGTTGTAGCGCAATCGGTTGAGAAACGTTTGAATGTGGATAGGAGCTGAGAAACTCCTGAGGAGACGCAATTCGCTTCGGTTCCAGTCGGCTGCCACATGGGTCTGCAAGTCAGTGCCCTCCTAGTTCCTGCGGTGAATCCATTTCTAACCTCATGGCGGTGGTGTGCAAAAAATCTTAACTTTGCGTTGAGCTGTTGAGGTCCTTGCCATACCGGCAGACTGTGGATAGTGTGCACCGCAAAGAGCTGTATTGCATTTGAGGAGCAGAAGAATGAGGGCGGACGCTGGAAAGCGGTGGGCATCGACGTCCGCCCGCATATTTGTGTTCAGGGTCGCGAACTATTTTTGATCCAGCTTCCTCCCAGCATTGAGGTTGTCGAAATTCAGGATGGCGTTGAACACCAGGAAGTAGCTGCCGATCGTCTCGCCGCGGTAGATCGGATTGTTCGCGAAGAGTACGACATGGCCCTGTCCGACTGGCACATCCACGACCACCGGCCGCTGTGCGATATCCGTGCCGCCGTCGAGCAGGCCGGAGACGAGCAGCGTGTTCTGCGCATCGAACCGCAGCGCCACGCGCGGGCGGAACTGCGGCGGAATCAGATTCGCCGGATTCGGATTCTGCCTCAGCTGCTCATCTGTCGGCAAAGCGTACTGCCACGGCTGCGTCGGCGGGCGCTCGGGCACGGGCTTGAGGCCCGTCGCCTCATCCGCCGGCCGGCCCTGCACCACATCCTGGTCGTCGGGAGTGCCGCGTCCGGTCGGCCGGCCACCGCCGGGTCCGCCTCCGCGCCCTCCAGCGGCTGCCGCCGGAGGCGCGCCGCCGCCTCGCCCGCCGCCGCCACCTGCGGTGGCGCTGATACTGAAGTACTCGCCGGTATTGCTGTACATCGCGAGGTTATCCGGCACTCCGTACACAATCGGGCTCGTGTCATCGACGAGCTTCGTGCGCAGGAGCGTACCCCTTACCCGCGTCGTCGAGCCGGCGGCTACCGCGCCCACCCCGTAGGTGAGGTTGTTGGTAATGGCAAAGTTCGCACTGCTGTTCGAGCCAAGGAACACGCCGCCCTGGGCGATGAAGTCCCGGAGGTGTATCAGTCCCTCGAGACCCATGCCGATTCGGGTGTCGTCCGATTGAGCCCACGTGCCGATGTTCGGCGTCTCGGGTGTATTTTTCCATGGGATCGGGCTCTTCCACATTGGCGTCCCCTCGATCGCCCCCTGCCCGCCGCCCGGCCCGAAGATGATGACATCGTACTTGTCGCGCAGGTTCGCGGTCTTTTTGATCGTCTCCGGATCGATGTAGTCGTACGGAATCCCGTAGATATCAAAGGCCTGGCGCCACCAGCCTTCCGTCTGCGTGCTAGTCCACTGGTGCAGGATCGCTACCCGCGCGGCGCGCGCGGGGTGCGTTTTCACCGACGGTTCCGCCGCGAGCGCGTAGGCCTTGAGGCCGAGGGCGTTCGTGATCTTGTCAAGATCCGCCTGCGCGACGCCTTTGATGATGAACGAGCCGCGGTTGAACTTTGTGCTGTTCGATTCGAATGGCTCCTCGGCCATCTGAATGTCGGCGTCCTTGAGCCGATAGCGCAAGGTGATGAGCGCATTGTCCGCGTTGTGATTGATCGCGAACACCGTGCCCTGCCCGCCGGCGCCGCTCGGCGCCTTGACTTCGCCCTTCACAAGCTCCATCGGGACATCGAGCACCTTTGGGTCGGTGATGCGAATCGCCTGCACGGCAAAGGCCTCTGGAAAAGTCCAGCCTGTGTCATCATAGGGGCGCGTCTGCGGATCGTTGGGCGCCCAATACTGATAGTCGAGCAGGGTGTCGGCGATGCGCGAGTACGGCTGGTCCATGCGGATGATATAGCTGCCGGCCGGAAACTCTCGAGTTACAGGCGGTGGTGGTTGAGCGGGTTGGGCCGGCGCCTCACCTGCCGCGGCCGCCGCATTGCCGGCAGCCTGCGCGCCGCCGCCACGGCCGGCGCCCCTACCTCCTCGGCCGCCGCCAGCCGCGGGCTGACGGACCGGCAGATTGACGGTGAATGAGGCAGTCGCCCGGGAAATCTCTACGGCCTGTTTCTGCAGCACGCGCAACATCTCGGCCTGCGTGCCGGGGCGCGGATCGTTCGCGGGCAACACATAGGCCGCGGGCCCCTCGACCTTCGCCTTGAGGATCGACCGCTTGCTCTTGTCGTAGAAGTTGCGCAGGAAGTAGACCCGGTTATTGGCGAAATAGTTGAGTGAGACAATGATGCCCGTCTGCTCGTAATTGTTGTTGTTCCGGAGCGACCAGCGGACGCGCGCGATCGCCGGATTCTGGCGGTACCACGTGCGCGAGGTATCACCTGGCGAGAGCGTGCGCTCTACCGTGTCCGCGCTGCCGCCGTTGCCGTAGGTCTCGTACAAACGGCTGATGCCGTTGTGCGTGGCTGCCATGAGCATCAGATATCCGGGCGACCAGGTATCGAAGGTGCCGTGCGCGAATACGCCGGGCATGCCCATGCGCGTCATCTCGTTGACGTTGTTCCACCCGATCAGTTGCTGCTCGTGGTACATGATCGGATCGAGCCACGCGTTGTAAGGGCCGTCGCCGACTGTGTTGTCATACAGGAACGCAACCGACTCGTGCAGGTCGTGCAGCACCTGCGCTTTCCAATCGAGATAGGCGTTCAAGACGTTCTGCGAGAGCTTGAGCGTGAGGCCCATCGCGTCGCGGTTGTTGTCGTGATTGACGTAATGGCCGCTGTAAGCCGCGCTCATCGGCGTGTCATTCGGGTGCTTCTTCTTCCACTCATAAACATCGACGATGCGGTCACGCCCGTCGGGTTCGACCACGGGCGTGATCAGCGTGATGATGTGCTCGCGGATGTTGCGGATATAGAGGCTGTCGTCGACGGCCAGGCGGTATGCCATTTCCATCAGGGCCGTGGGCGCCCCGGCTTCCGGCGAGTGAATCGTGCCGGTGATGTAGTAGACCGGCGCGACGCGCTTCGCGATCTCGTCCGCTACCGCGTCATCCATCTTGATCGTGCGCGGGTCAGCCAGCTTGGCAAGGTCGGCCTTGTTCTGGTCGAGTTTCGCAATCAGCTCTTCGGACGCCACGGCGACGGCGATCATCTCGCGGCCCTCTTCGGACGTGCCAATCGTATAGACCTTCACGCGCGGCGTCGACTTCGCCAGGAGGCGCATGTAGTCGTACACCTGTTTGGTGTACGGCAGGTTGCCCTCCGCCCCCGCGATATCGCCCAGGATGGCCTTGGGTGTCGGGACGGTCTTGGACGCCGGCAGGTAATCAACCACCGGCGAGAGGAAGAACGTTTCGGTAGTGTATTCCTTGATTTTCTTCGTGTACTCCTCGTCAATGGGCTGATTGGGATCTCGGCCCGGCTTGGCGGCGGCAAGATCGGCCTCGGTGATCACGGGCTTTGCCGGCGCCTTTCCGGGTTTTGCTTGCTTGGCCTGTTGGGCGAACAAGAGAAAGGGAGTCGCCACAATTGCCAGAATCAGCAGTAGTCGTTGGGTGACAGTGTTACGGTTCATGCTAAACCTCGCGGTGAGGAAATTGAAGTTGCCCTCAGGTAACCCTCCGGATCAGCCGCTGCTCTCGCAGAGTCCCGACCATTGCAGGGCTTCCCTCGGCCTCGTATGGTTAAGTCTTCGCCTCTTTGAATCCGGGACAGGGGGCACCGAGCCGCTGGGGCACCAAGGCTCCAAGACTCAAAAAGTGACAACGCAAACATTCGACACGGTTCAGAGTTCGATGAGTTGAAAAAAGCATTTCTATCCCTAGTGAGGATCGAGAGCAAGTGAATTGTGGGGCTTGGGCACGAATGCCACTTAGCTAAGCTTCAGCGACCGAGGTCAGGCAGGACAATGACCCTGAAAGGGTCAAACAGTGAAAGCCCAGGGCGCAAGCCCTGGGGAAATTGTGCAGTCCGAGTTAAGCCCTCCTAAGGAACTTGAGCGGATACATCGCACGGATGTTGAGCTATATCAATATGATAACCGATAAATTCAGTGGTACGTCATCAGCCAAGTTCCCTTCCTGTTGGGAACACCGCAGGTGGGCTTGTTGCTGTAAGGGCGGCACAGGCTGTTTCGCCCCTGCGGGGCTCTTTCACTCTTTGTTTCCGTATCCCCAGGGTTTGCGCCCTGGGCTGGCGCTGTTGAACCCCTTCGGGGTTCCTTAACTAAGTGCCATTTGGGCTTGGGCACCGGCCGGCGGCCGGTGCCCGCTTTTTCCTGTCAACGCTGGCTGTAGCCCGCTGGACTGGATGGGGTGACCGTGACTGAATTGTTGTTCAGTTTTTCGAGCAGGTTCTTGTAGGTCTCCGCATTGCTCTGCTCTGGATTGGAAGCGGGTGTATTCGGATGATTGGCGATCGCCGCGCTAATCCTGCCGATAAACGCGCTGATCGTCGGCCAGTCACCCACGATCGGGTCGTGAATGGTGGCCTTCCCATCCTGGCTGCCGAAGGCGACATTCAGCGCGGTGGTGGCAAGCTGGGCAGACTCCGCGTAGGACGTGTTCCGGGCAGCCGCGTTGCGCAACCACTTTTGGAACTGGCCATACGCCTGATGGTTCGTTCCCGAAACGGTAAATCGGGATCCGTCCGCATTGACGAGGTAGAGCGAGGAGTTAATGATCGTCCTCCATGCCGGATCATGAGCATTGAGTGCGACAATCGATTCATGATCGCCGAAATTCCTGTACACGAGCCGCTGCATGATCTTGTCACCCTGGGCGTCGAGCCCCGATCCGTGCCTGGTTGCGGGACGCAGCTCGTCAGCTGCCCGTTGCAGAGGTAGTTGTACGGGGCGACCTCGATCTTGGCCGGACCGTCCACCTTGGTTTTCGACGGGTCGTCCCAGTCGACATGAAATTTCCAGACGAATATCCCGTCGTCCTCGAACTTCTTTTGAAGCTGAGTGCCGCCGGCTGCCATCATGATATTCGGGGCGCCGGGCGGCGGCAGGCCGTGACCGTCGATATCGGCGTTGTTCAGGAAGTTGACGCCGTCGATGATGGTACACTGCTCGGTTGCGGGCAGGCCCTGAAGCATCTTGCTCCGGTAGGCGACGCAGGCATGCTTCTGAATGGCATCATCCCCGGTGCTGCTCGGGATATAGTAGCCGTCAATCCAGATCGCGGGCCGCGGGTAATCAGGGAACAGCGGCTGCTTGAACTCATAGCGGTAGTAGAGACCGAGCGGGTCGGCGCCGACACTCACGGCATAGCACATCGAATACGGCCCCTTGGATTCACCGGGAGGCCGGCTGTAGATCGGCATGACGTAGAGCCAGCGCCCGGCGAGCTGGTCGTAGCGCACGACGGCGTCACCATTATTCACCTGCTCGCACCGGCCCCCAAAGCCGGCGAAGAGCGTGTTGGTCGGGACAGCGCCGTACAACACGGTGCCGGTCGTGTCATACATCGAGCCCTTTTTCGAACAGATTGCCATGCGCGAATTCACGATCTCTACGATGTGATTGGGCCCGACAGCGAGGCTGTTGTCCGAAGGATTGCGCGTGTTTGCCGTGCCCTGCGGGCCAGTGAATCCAAGACCCAGGCCGTCAAATTTATCGAGGAGCAGCGCCGGTGGCCGCGATCCCTGAGATGTCTGCCCGACGGCTGCACCACGCGCGGGGACAGGCATCGAGGTAGGAGCCGCGGGACCACGCCCGCCGCCTTGGCCGGGCTCGGAGTCGTTATCCGGCGAGGATGGGCTCAATCCCCGGCTGGGCTCCATGCGGTCCGTTGCTGCACCGGCAGAGCCGGGAGCGCGCAGCGATGCGAGTGGCGGCGAAACGTCATGGGCCACATCGGAATAGGTCGTGACCGCGCCGGGGTCTAACCGGGTCCTATCCGGTCTCCAGTGCCGCGAGCCGATCAGAATAAGAATGGCTGGGATTACGATCGCAAGAAGTTCAACAATTCGTCGGGAGCGCTTCATAAGGGCCTCACTGTCGGCTGAACACAGGTGCGAAACTATAGGGCGAAAGCGGGCGGTGGCGCTATCGGTTTCCATATTGGCCGAGGCGCGTGTATCAACCGCAGATGAACGCAGATGAACGCAGATCCATTGACCAAGGTGGCAGGACGAGGCCTGGCCGCCACCCTCTCCGGCGCGGCCTCCGGCCTCGGTCCTGGATCTGCGTTCATCGGCGGTTAAGATTTTTTTGTGCGCCCCGCCGCTCTGCGCACGCAGAGATTTTGAGGTTTATTCGTTTTTGCAGCGTGGCCGCTATGCTAGGCTACGGGCGAATTGCCGCCACTGTGCGGAGCCATTTCAAGTATTCATGAGGTAGACCAATGAGTAGACATCTCTTGCGCAGGCTTGCATCCCTTTCCTTCTTTTGCCTCGCCACGTTGTTAGGCATAGCTCAAACCCCTCAGAGGACGCCGACTGACGCCGATATCCTGCGCGGCGCCTATGGGCCTTATCGAGCCAACAACGACCTGCTTTCCTATTACCTCGATATTCGGGTAGACCCTGAGAAGAAGTTCATCGGCGGGAAAAACACGATTCGATTCAAGATGCTCAAGGATGACACACGCATCCAACTCGACTTGTACGCCAATCTCAAGGTCGACAAAATCATGTTCGGCTCGACAGAGCTGAAATACGAACGGAAATTCAACGCCGTATTCGTGGATTTTCCGGCAGCGCTGAAGAAGGACTCGATCTACTCAATTGATTTCTATTACTCCGGCAATCCGACGGAAACCGGCCGATTCGGCGGCATCGCCTTTCGAAAAGATCCATCCGGCCATCCCTGGATCAATACCGCCTGCCAGGGAATCGGTGCCAGTGTCTGGTGGCCCAACAAGGACCAGCAGCGTGATGAAGTGGAGAACATGCGCCTTAGCGTGGCCATTCCCAACGACCTTATGGACGTGTCCAACGGGCAGTTTCAGGGCAAGACCGACCTAGGTGACGGGTACACCCGCTGGGACTGGTTGATCCACTACCCCATCAATAACTATTGCGTGTCCTTGAACATCGGCAATTACACCCATTTCACCGACAAACTGAACGACATGACCCTCGACTTCTATTGCCTTCCGGAGAACCTGGAAAAGGCCAAACGGCAGTTCCCGCAGGCAAAGACGATGATCCAGTGTTTCCGGAAGTACTTCGGACCCTACCCGTTCAAAAAGGATGGCTACAAGCTGATTGAAGTCCCTTACTCCGGGATGGAGCATCAGAGCGCCGTCACCTATGGCAACCATTTTGCGAACGGGTATCTCGAACGCGATTGGACCGGAGTCGGCGTCAGTCTGAAGTTTGACTTCATCATCATTCACGAAAGCGCGCATGAATGGTTCGGCAACAGTGTCACGGCGGCCGATACCTCCGACGAATGGATCCACGAGGGCTGGGGCACTTACGCTGAGGTTGTATATGTGGAATACATGTTCGGCTACGAAAATGCCATCAAGTATGTCAACGGTTACAAATCCAAAGTCAGAAATCAACAGCCGGTGATCTCGCAGCCCGGGATCAACAGTACCCCGCCGCAGGACATGTACTTCAAGGGTGCGCTCTTCCTCAACACGCTGCGCAGTGTAGTCGACAACGACGCGCGCTGGTGGAGGCTCGTGCGTGATTTCTACAATCAATTTAAATACCGCAACATCATGACAGAGGATGTGGTGAAGTTCTTCAACGAAAAAACCGGGAAAAATCTCACGCCGATTTTTGATCAATACCTCCGGCACACAGCCCTTCCCACGCTTGAGCTGCAGTTCCAAAATGAGGGCAGCGTCTCCTATCGCTGGAAGGCGGATGAGAAGGAATTTGCCATGCCCGTGAAGGTCGGCAAGAAGGGAAATTGGCAAATCATCCGGCCGGCAACGGAATGGCAGACGATGAAATCGGGATTGAAAAAGGACGAGTTCGAAGTGGCAACGGATCTTTATTACGTGAATGTCACTAAGATGTAGACATGCAGTAGAAGACGCACGTGAGCTAAAACCTCAACGCAGTCTCCCATGCACCGGGGGCGTACCCATGTGCATGAAAATGTTGTGCCCTCATCGCGCTTTCCCTGCGCCCTTTCAGGGCTCTTGCCAGCTCGATCCCCTGTTCCCAGGGCTCACGCCCTGGGCTTTGCTGCGCCACCCCTTCGGGGTTTTCGCAGTCGTGAAATGCTTAGCCCTGACAGGGCGG
>JBGQNR010000089.1:0-22279 GCA_041501225.1 Acidobacteriota bacterium | reverse complement strand
TTTTGGGGCGGGAGGCATTCGTTGCCGCAGCTGACAGGTCGCGGTTCCCCGGGCAGCTGCGCTGGGTAGAACCGTGGCAGGCCAAGCGCCTGGTGGGGCGGGGCGGCGGTGCAGGAGCTTCAGGGCAGATCGCGCTCGACACCGGCGAATTTGATCCTGTGATCGGATTCTCCTACAGCGAAGTCGCGGGCATGAGCCGCAGCATGCACAAATCCCAGGGAATGGGCGCACCAGAACAGCGCGGTGCGTCGAGGAGCACGCTGGCGAATGTAGCCGGCGATCCCGCCAGGAATGACATTTTCGATGGCATCGATACGACATGGAACCGGCTGCCTGGCGGGGCGGCGGTGGGCAAAATCCTCGATGAAGCATTGCGTACGTTCCAGCCCGACCAACCGGAAAAGATCATTCCCTTGCTCGCCAGGGCACACCCGCTGATCGCGGCGATCCCCGGTCCTCAGGCTGCGCTCAAACTCAAAGAACTCGATGAAGCAATCTCGTTGTGTGCCGGCCTCTGGCTCGACGCGACGACAGATCGGCACGCCATCGTTCCGGGAGATTCGCTCCAGGTCAATGTCGAGGTGATCAACCGCTCCAAGGCAGCAGTCGGTCTTGCCAGTGTGAATCTGGAGGGAATCTCCGGAGAGAGTTGGATCACAGAGGAACCCGCGACACTCACTTACAATGAACCTCTCCGACGCTCAATGAAGGTCACGGTTCCGGCCGATCAGCCGTACTCTCAGCCCTACTGGCTGCAAAAGCCTCGTTCAGGCAACTGCTATATTGTCGAAAACCAGGAAATGGTCGGACTGGCGGAGACTCCTGCGGTGTTGCGAGCACGTTTCCAGATCCGGGTGGACTCCACGACGATCAACCTGGAACGCCCTGTAGTTCGCCGTTATGTGGACCGTGTAGAAGGCGAAACGTCCAGGCCGCTGGTGATCGTGCCGCCGATTGCAGTCAGCATCCCCGAGCCCGCCCTGATCTTCCCGGACGTGAGGGCCAAAGCGGTGGAAGTATTGATCCACAGCAACGTGGCCGACGCTGCCGGTGAACTCAGACTGGATGCGCCCGCAGGCTGGACCATTCAGCCGGCATCCGTTCCGTTCAAGACTACCGAGGTGGATGAGCAGACTAACCTGACCTTCACAGTTACCCCTCCTCCCCGTGCTACTATCGCTGAACTACGGGCCATTGCCAAAGTCAACGGGCGCGACATCTCTTCCGACATGCATGTAATAGCATATCCGGGCAGCCCGATCCAAACGGTCTTCCCGCCGTCCAGCGCTCGGCTGGTGCGCGCCGACATCAAGAATCTCGCCAGAAAGATCGGCTACATCATGGGCGCCGGAGACGAAGTGCCGGGTGCATTGCGGCAATTGGGTTGCGACGTCACCTTGCTGGGCAGCGATGATCTGACCGGTGGCGATCTCAACCGTTTCGACGCAATTGTCGCAGGTGTGCGCGCATATAACGTGCGCGCGGATTTACGTGCGAACCAGAAACGCCTGATGGATTACGTGCAGCAGGGCGGCACGTTCGTGGTGCAATACAATGTAGCCGACCGCCGCGCACCGGCATTGCAGGCTATCGGCCCTTACCCGATCCAGGTGGGATCCGACCGCGTTTCTGTCGAGGAAGCCCCGATCACATTTTTGATTCCCGGGCACCCGGTTTTATCCCTGCCCAATAAGATCAGCCAGGAAGATTTTCAAGGCTGGGTTCAAGAGCGCGGATTGAATTTTGCCTCCCAGTGGGACGCTAAATATGAGGCCCTATTCGAATCCCATGATCCGAATGAGAAGCCTCTCAGCGGTGGAACTCTCTTTGCGCGCTACGGCAAAGGAGCCTATGTCTTTACATCCTATTCCTGGTTCCGGCAACTCCCTGCAGGCGTGCCGGGAGCGTTCCGCATTTTTGCTAATTTCCTGAGTTCCGTCAAAGCCGCAGCCTCGTCTCCGCGGTGACAGGTTCCAGGACAAAGTCGTTGAAAGTGGGCGCCGGGCGCCGCACGGCGCTCAGATCTCGGGATTAATCGATCCTATGCAGAGCCAACCCATTTTTAGGCAACAGGTAGCGCAATGAATATGTCCGAGACAAGGCCTGAACAGCTTGAAGACGCGCCTCCCGTGTTGGGCACCTGGCGGCGCCTTTACTTTGTGGTGATTGCCTGGCTTATCTTCCTGATTGCTATTTTCTATCTGTTCGCCAGGAGGTTTGCGGCGTGAGGATAGCCGACTGGCTGGTAATGTGCGCGGCGTTAGCGTTTGTAGTCCTTTACGGCCTCTGGCGCGGACGCGGCAGCAACAGCGTCAACAAGTACCTGCTTGCCGGAAGATCTATGCCTTGGTATGCGATGGCGCTATCCATCATGGCCACGCAGGCAAGTGGGGTCACCTTCATCTCCACAACCGGGCAATCTTATGTCGACGGGATGCGCTTCGTGCAGTTCTATTTTGGACTGCCGCTGGCAATGGTCATCCTTTCTGTTACTGCTGTTCCAATCTTCCATCGAGCAAACGTCTACACCGCCTACGAATATCTCGAACAGCGCTTTGACGGCAAAACGCGGGCTCTGGTAAGCGTAATTTTCCTGATCGAGCGAGGCCTGGCGCTGGGCATCACGCTGTACGCCCCGGCAGTAGCTCTGACGGTAATTCTGGGATGGCCGGTACAGACAACGACCCTGATCATGGGAGCCGTTGCCGTCCTATACACGACGATGGGCGGCGCCAAGACCGTCGCATGGTCCGATTTCCAACAGATGCTGGTCATGACGGCAGGGCTGGTGGCGGCTCTGATGGTCGCCCTGCTCCTTTTGCCGCGCGGCGTGTCGTTTCTGGATGCGGTATCTCTGGCCGGGATAGCGGGCAGGCTGAACGCAGTGACTCTCAATCTGGATTGGAACGATCGCTATAACCTTTGGAGCGGGCTGATCGGCGGCATGTTTCTTGCGCTTGCCTATTTCGGTTGCGACCAATCGCAGGTACAGCGTTATCTCACGGGAAAATCGATTGCCCAGAGCCGGCTGAGCTTGCTCTTCAACGGCATGGTCAAGGTTCCCATGCAGTTCTTTATTCTGTTTATCGGAGCCATGGTTTTCGTTTTCTACATCTATGAAAAGCCGCCGCTGCTATTCCAGCGGCCGGAACTGGCAAGGATCCAGCAGCCCTCGTTCCGGGCCGATTATGCGCCATTGGAAGAACGCTATAATGCGGCGTTTGAGAATCGCAAAGCCGCCGCCGACCGCCTGGTCCAGGCGCGGCATACTGGCGATGCCGGGCTCCGACAGAAGGGATTACAGGAGTTCAGGCGTGCCCAGGGCGAATTGGATGCGGCACGCAGCCAGGGGATCAGGCTGGTAGAGAAGGCCGGGGGTTCCAAAGGGGTGGTCGACACCAACTATATCTTTCTTACCTTCGTCACCCGTCACCTGCCTGTCGGCCTGGTAGGCCTGGTTCTCGCCGTAATCTTCGGCGCAACCATGACATCCATCTCGGCAGAGATCAATTCTCTGGCAACCGTGAGCATGGTGGACATCTACAAGCGGCATTTTCGCCGATTCGCCCCGGATCGGCATTATCTGAATGTCTCGCGCGCGGCGACGGTGTTCTGGGGATGCTACGCGGTGATCACCGCAAGGTATGGCGGCAGCCTGGGCTCCCTGGTGGAGGCCGTCAACATGCTGGGATCCTTTTTTTACGGCGGCCTGCTGGGTGTGTTTGTGGTTGCGTTCTACTTCCCCCGGGTGCACGCCCGGGGCGCATTTTATGGTGTGCTCGCCGGTGAAGCGATGATATTTGCCGCCTACGCTTTCACGAAAATCGCCTTCCTTTGGTACACCCCGCTCGGCTGCCTGACCGTGGTCGCTGTCGGCGTCCTACTCTCGCGCAACGAACATCTGCGCACAGCCAACTAGCTCAATTCGTTATTGCGTTGTCGGGTTTCCTGTAAGATAGTCAGACACGCACAAACAATCTTCGCAGAGGTGCCTGAATATGCTGCTTTACGGCGCAACCATGTTTCTGAGCGCATTCCTGCTCTTCCTGGTCCAACCCCTGATCGGCAAATATATTCTCCCCTGGTTTGGCGGCACGCCGGCGGTCTGGACTACCTGCATGCTGTTCTTCCAGGTCCTCCTCCTCGGCGGTTACAGCTATGCGCACGCGTTGGCTGGCCGATGGCCGCTGCGCCGACAGGCACTGGTGCACCTGTTTCTGGTATCAGCCACAGTCGTGGCCGTGCTGTACTTTTCGATTTTCCCTTCCGCCGCCTGGAAACCTCTGGATGGTCAGTCTCCCGTATTGCGCATCCTGGGGCTCCTTCTGGTGAGTATCGGCGCTCCTTATCTGCTCCTGTCTTCCACCGCGCCTCTCATGCAGTCATGGTTTAGCCGCACGCGTCCGGAAACATCCCCCTATCGACTCTACGCACTCTCCAATCTCGGCTCTTTACTTGCGATCCTGAGCTACCCCCTTCTGATTGAGCCCTCGATCACCCTGAGCCGGCAGGCTTCGATCTGGTCGTGGCTCTATGTCGCCTTCGCCCTGATGTGCGTCCTGCTGTCGCTGAAGGTCATGGGCTCCCGAGTGCACGAAACTGGCGCCAATGTCGCGATGGGCGAGGATGCCGGAAGTGATCGTGCACGACCGGGTTTGAGCAGCTACGTCCTCTGGCTCAGCCTGACTACCTGCAGCTCGGTGATGCTCCTCGCGACAACCAGCATGATGTGTCAGGACCTGGCCGTTGTGCCGCTGCTCTGGATTTTGCCGCTCGCTCTGTATTTGCTCTCATTCGTTCTTTGCTTTCAGCATGAGCGGCTCTATTGGCGCCCGCTTTTCATAGGGGGCCTGGCCGCATCCATAGCCTGGACCTGCTATGTCCTGTTCGGCGGCGTCTTCGTGGCTCTGCGCTGGCAGATCCTCAGCTATTCCCTCACGCTCTTCACTTCCTGCATGGTCTGCCACGGAGAGCTGGTGCGGATGAAACCCGGATCACGGCACTTGACCTCATTTTACCTGATGATCGCCGGTGGCGGCAGTCTGGGGGGGCTGCTGGCAACGGTGGGAGCGCCTCACCTGCTCCGGGGATTCTGGGAATACCATATAGGCCTGCTTGCCACTGTTCTCCTGACCATGACTGTTCTTTTCCGCGATCGGAGGAGTCCCCTGTATCAGGGCCGCCCGCTCGCAGTCTGGGCCATTTGGTGTCTCCTCCTGGTCTCCTGGGTCTCGCTCGCGCTCCTACTCTATACTCGCATCTGGCAATCGTGGAAATTCTATCTGGGATTGCCCGCTCTACTCCTGCTGACAGCTGTCCTTATTTGGCGCGACCACAAGGGCAGTGAGTCTGGCGGCCGCCCGCTCAGGGTATGGACAGTGTGGACTGGATTGGGTCTTTCATGGATTGCCCTGGCTTTTGTGCTCAGTGACCACATCCAGCGATCTATGGACAGCAGTGTGGAGGCAAGTCGCAACTTCTTCGGCGTCTTGAGGGTGCTTGAGCTGTATAAGGATGATCCCGAGGAACACAACCTCTCCTTGATGCATGGACGGATCGAGCACGGATTTCAGTTTCTGGACAGGGAAAAGCGGCACTGGCGCACTTCGTACTACGGGCCTGCGAGTGGTATCGGCCTCGCGATAGGCTATCACCCGCGCCGGCTCGAGGGAGAGAATCTGCGCATCGGCGTAATCGGCTTGGGCGCCGGCGCACTGGCCGCCTGGGGTGAGCGAGGGGATTACATCCGATTCTATGAAATCAACCCGGAGGTATTACGGCTTTCAGACAAGTATTTCACCTACCGCAAAGACAGCCCCGCTCGCATCGAAGTGGTACTCGGAGATGCGCGCATCTCGTTGGAGAGAGAACGCCAGCGGGGAGAAGCGCAGAAATTCGACGTGATCGCTGTAGATGCTTTCAGCGGAGATGCCATACCGGTTCACCTGCTGACGCGTGAATGCTTCCAGGATTACCTGTATCATCTCAAGGAGGACGGCATCCTGGCCGTGCACATCACCAACCGCTATTTCGATCTCAGCCCGGTCGTGCGCAACCTCATCTGGCTCGGTCCGAGACCTGACATGCAGGCGCTTTGGATTCATGATTTGGGCAACATGACTCAGTCGACCGACAGGACGGACTGGGTTTTGCTGACAGCCAATGCTGGATTTCTGGCGAACCGCAACATCCAGCAGACTGTTACGCCGTGGAAGGACCCTACGCCCCCGCCCAGATTCTGGACCGACGACTACAGTGACCTGTTCAGTCTCATACACGAAAGAATAAACGACCGCTGATGGCGTGGACATGATGCGGGTGTTGTCTGTCCACTCAATACCGGGCAGAATACCATAGATTCGCGCGCGAAAACTGAACGTCGTCATTCTCTTTCCGCTTTTCGCATCTTCGGTTGGGCAGAAACATCCGAATCCTCCTGAGTCCCCTGCGGTTGCCCCCAGAATTCCCAGAATTCCAACTGATTTCCCACGCCAGTAGTGCTATTCTCTCTACAGTGAAGTGAATCACAATCCATCATTCAAAATGCAGGAGGGATTGACATGAACCAACGCATGTTTGTGTTGATTTGCATTTTGTCTTGTGCACTGGCTGTGACGATGACTCCGATGCTTCAGGCTCAGCAGGTTACCAAAGCCGAAAAGCCCAAAGAAGTGGCAGCACAGACAACCTTTAAGATGGCCGAATACACTCCGGAAGCACGATGGCAAAGGTCGGCCTATCTGGCAATGGTAACCCAAGTTGTGAGGATCAAATCATTGCTCGACAAGGGAATGACCCCCGAAGAGATAGGCCTGGCCGATTATAAGACGTATGGTCCGCCGCACGGATGGACGACCACTAACACACCGTGGCGCCTCTGGACCACAATGTGGAACAACTATACGCACCCCAACGATATGTGCAAGGTCCTCGAAGCCTCGGAAACGCTGGTCAAAGTCCGCTGCACGCGTCCAGACCTGCCCTTCATGAAGGCCACAGGCACCCCGGTCTACGGTGTCACTCTGGATCAGTGGGAAAAAGCCGGATTGACATTCAATCAGGCGCTTGCCGCCTACCATGGAATGGAATTTACGCAGGAAAGTGATCTCGACAACAAGATCATTACGATCCGAAAGAAGTAGCTCGAACACGCAAAGCGCAAACCCTTAGCAGGGGCACGGCTTTAGCATGACCGATCCAACAATCATGTGGCTCTAGGGTAACCCAGGTTCGGTGAGGCTCGCAGGTTACCCTTCTGGTAGATCTATGCCCTCTTCTACCCGACACAAAATACTTTCACCTGCGCATCTCGTCCAATCGAAATCGTGCAAAGAGTTTTTGAATATCCCGGAAATAAAGCTATACAATTCGAATCCGAAATGAAGGCATCCTAGAAACGAACGAGGTTAGGACCGGCATCATCGTTTGCCTAGGTTGGGAGGAAATAACATGCGGAACAGGTCACGACTGACCATCTTTTGTGCGATATTCCTTTTCGTTGCCACACTCGCGGCTGGCCAGAAGCCCGAGGGGACGATGGCATGTACCGTCTCCATGGAACAGCCGAGCACCCACATCTATCACGTGGTGTTCCGCAGCGAGGGGCTCAAGGGGGCGACGCAGGATTACAGGATGCCTGTCTGGTCACCCGGCTACTACGGGATTTTTGACTTCGCCAAAAACGTGCAAAATTTCCACGCGGAGGATGGCGCAGGAAAAGAACTCAAGTGGGAAAAAGGCGCGGCAAACGAATGGAAGGTGCTGACAGGCAATGCGCCAGTCATCTCAGTGGCTTATGACGTGCTGGCCACCTCATCCTTTGTCGCCAACCCCTATCTGGCGGCGGATCGGGGTTGCATTATCGGCACGGGCGTCTTTATGTACGTTCCCGGGCAGATCGCGCACCCGGTGACGGTCGAGATCAGGCTCTACCCGGAATGGACAACGATCGCGACGGGTCTGGATACGCTCTCTCCCGACAAGCCTCATACCTTCTTAGCCCCCGACTTCGATGTTTTGTACGACAGCCCGATCCTGATGGGCAACCTGGAATCTCTGCCCTCATTCGAAATCCAGGGGGTTCCCCACTATTTCATTGGCTACAAACTGGGAAACAACTTCAACCGTGACCAATTCATGAAGAACCTGAAAGCCGTTGTCGAGCAAGGTATCGCGGTCATCGGCGAAATCCCGTACACGCATTACACGTTTCTGGGAATTGGGCCGGGCGCGGGCGGCATCGAGCATCTGAATTCCACCACCGTCCCATTCACCGGCAATCCCGCTTTCGATACCAGGGCAGGCTTGATTCGCGAGCTGGATTTCCTGGGGCACGAATACTTCCACAACTTCAACGTCAAGCGCATCCGTCCCATTGCGCTGGGCCCGTTCGATTATGACAAAGCCAACCTGACCAACATGCTCTGGGTGTCCGAAGGATTCACTTCCTATTACGAATACCTGATTGTGGCACGGGCCGGCTTCATGAATCAGGAGGAACTCCTCGATAGTTACCGCAGAGAGATTTCCGCTTACGAAAACAGTACCGGCCATCTGTTCCAGTCCGCGACCCAGTCGAGTTGGGGCACCTGGACCCAGGGACCGTTCGGTGGCCGGGGCAGGGGCGGCATCTCCAAATCCATCTCCTATTATAACAAGGGCGCCGCGTTGGGATTGCTCCTCGATTTCAAGGTTCGCCATGAGACCAAAAACAAAAAGTCGCTCGATACCATCATGCAGACGCTCTATCAAAAATATTACAAGCAGCTCAAGCGCGGATGGACAGACGAGGAGTTCCGGACAGTCTGCGAAGACGCGGCCGGCACCTCGCTCAAGGAGATTTTCGATTACGCCTCGACCACGATGGGCATCGACTACGATAAGTATCTCGGCTATGCGGGCCTCGAGCTCGAAAAACCCACTGAGATGCCTGACGCATATCTCGGTGCGGTTGTCGAGGATATGAATCGCAAGTTGGTTATTTCCGCAATCGAGGGAAATTCGCCGTCTCAACAATTCAAATTAGCCACCGGCGATGAAATCAGAGCCCTGGACGGCCTCAAAGTTGATGCCGCAGCCTTGAACACCGCCATTGCTGCAAAAAAACCGGGGGATAAAATCAAGCTCGCTGTGACGCGTGCCGGCAAGGATATCGAGGCCGAGGTTACTTTGGGGCACAAGATGCAGCGCAGCTTCAAGATCATCCCGATCGCCAATTCGGATGCGCTGCAATCGGCGGTTCTCAAGGATTGGATGAAGGCAAAGTAGGAGTAGCGAAAAACCTCAACGCAGAGGCCGCAGAAGAGGTTATTCAAAAACAAGAAATCTCTGCGGCCTCTGCGTTGAGGTTTTGTTTTTCCTTCAAAATTGGCTTGGAAATGCGAAAGGCCTCCCTGGCGGGAGGCCTTTCTTGTCGAGGGACAACGGCCGGAGCTTCGCCTCACTTGGGCGGAGAGCCGCGGCCGATGGTGATGTAGAAACGTCCGCCCACCAGTGCCGGGTCGTCGGGATAGCCGAGAGCTTTGAAATCGATCCGGTGCTTTACCTCCGGATAGACCGGCAGCCTGTGCGCCGGAAGGTCCATTCCCTCGGCCTTTTTGTGGCAACGCGTGCAGGTAATGGCCTCCGAGCTGTGGCAATCGGAACACCCCAGAGCCTTCCTAGCAGGGACCACTTCGTGGTGGATGGAGGAATACATCCTGGTTTCCGCGAAACCATATTTCCCTGAATAGGGGAGGCCCACCCTCTTCATTCCTTCGGCAATGGCCTTGGCCCAATCGAAGTTGACCCAGTAATCTTCGAGGAAATTAGGCAAGGCGAGGGTCTTGTTCTCGGTGTCGTAAGGCTGCACCCCACTATGCACCTTGAACGGATAAATGCGCGCTGCCGGACTGCGTTTCTCGCCCACGGGTGCGTTGAGCAACACGGGAGAGGAGGGATCGATCTTGTCTCCCACCAAGGCGGCGTTTCGGGTCCCATCGTACCAGAGATACGTAGGCACCAGATCCTTCCCCCAGGTGAGAGCGCCAAATTTCTTGTCGTATGTCGGCATCCCGTAGCGGTCGCGCACATCAGGGCGATCCTGCCCGGCCGCTGAATAATCGCGGTGCAGCAGGGTCGGCGACAGGCGCGCAAAGCTGGGAATGTGACAAGTCTCGCAGGCAATATTCCTGATGTGGTCATCCAGGTGGCGGCTCAGCGGACCCGCCACACCGTGGGGCGTGAGACCGTGACACTTCTCGCAGTTGACCCGGCCTTCCACGGCGGGAGCGGTCAGGGACATCCCGGCAATCCTGTGTTCCGCGGTCGTATGGCAATCCTGGCAGCGCATGTTCAGCGTTCCCATATGCATATCAATGGGCGTGTTCATTTCGGCCAGGGCCGGCTCCAGGTCTCCATGTTTCGCATTGGCAGCCCCGCCACTATAAAAGTGGCAAGCCCCGCAGGCCTGCCGCGACGGGCGGCCGACCTTCTGCGAGATCGCCACAAGGTCCAGCGACGGATCCGGGAAACCTCCCTTTTTGGGATCTTTCCGGTACTGGCCCGTAGTGTCATGACAGACCAGACAATCAATGTTAGCTGGATTCTTGAAATCGTAGCGGTCATCCACACCGCCGTAACCGATGTGACAGGACATGCACTGCTGGAGGTTGGAGCCGATAGCCACGCAGTAGTTGTTGACCATAAGCCTCAAGCTGATATCGGTCCGATGCTCATAGCCCGCCAGGGTCGGCGAATACCCCTTCCAATTCCAGTGGGCCGTCTTCAACAGGTCCTGTCCCACCTTCGGGTGGCAACTCAGGCAGGTCTGAGTCACCTCCTGCGGGCTGGGCTTATCCTTGAGGGACACCAGGATGGAATGGTCCGGAGTCCAGGGATGATGACAGGCGGAACATTCTGTGGGTGCAGACGCCGGCTTCAGCTGGCGCTCATGGCAGCCGATGCACTGGCGGTGGTACGCACCCTTGAGCCCGATCCGGGGGGGATCGTCCGGCTCATTGGGCAGCCCGTGGCACCGGCTGCAGCTCTGAGGTGGATTGCTTGCCATGTCGTCATGGCAGGATGAGCACGGTCCGCCCATCTTGATGTCCATGGCCGCATGGATGGCTTTGAGATCCTCCCCCACACGATCTTTTTCGTCCCGTGAATACCGGTGATGGCAAACCCCGCAATCTCCGCCCACCAGCTCGTCATGAATCCGGTGGGAGAAGCCCACGGGCTCGTAATCATCAGCCTTCGCTTTGAGCACGGGGCTGTCCAGCAGATAAAAGTTCTTATAAGCAACGGGGCGCTGGGGATAGGACGATCCCGGCGTCGCCATGGTAGGAACACCGATCTGCGCCTGGACGCGCTTCACCTCCTCGACAGTGCGCACGGAAGCCTGGATGGCTTCGATGTGTACGACACTATACAAGCCGATGAATGCGAGGAGACAGGCGATCGCGGCACCGCGAATCACCCAGGTCCAGAAGGGATTGACGGTCCTCGCGCGCTCTTCGCGCATTCGTGCAAGCTGCATATCCGTGGCCGGAACGTACCCCGGCAGAATCGGGAAAAACGTCACGAATAAGCGGTAACAGAATAGAATGCTCGAGACAATCGCGATCGTCATCAAGATCTCCCCGATCGATGGGAAGTAGGCCTTGGTCAAATATGGCGGGTTGTAGCCCACCAGAAAGACGTTGATCCGGTTCAGGATCACGCCGAAGATGATCAGAGAGACGGTGAAGAAAAGCCAACCCTCCGATCGCCGGACCGCCCGGTTAAGGAAGAGCAGGAACGGAGCAACGACGCCCAGCAGGATTTCGACCATCAACGAAATCGTGGCCGCAGGATGTTCGAGAAGATTCAGTTGATTGTACCGGACGATGAGGTCCCCGATCTTTACGGCACCATAGATCCCCAGAAACCAGGGGATCCTGCCAGCCATGGGAGTGAGCAGTTCCATTTCCGGGTTCCGGCCGAAACTGATATTTGCGTAGATGGATTCCAGGATCACCATCGGGAATCCCACCATAATCGCCGACAGCAGGAACAGGACAGGAAGCATCGGAGTGTTCCACAGCGAACTCAGCTTGGTGGGAGCAATCAGCATCAGGGCTCCCAAGGACGACTGATGCATGAAGGACAGCACCACTCCGGCCACGATGAACATCGGCAGGATGATCCTGACCACTTCGTAGAGTGCAAGGATGGGTTTCTCCACCTTGCGCAGCAGCGCGGCTCCCCACTCGTTATCAGAGATTCTGTCTCTCAGCCCTTCCAGCAGGGACGGGCTCATTTCCACGCTCAGCACGATGAGGTAGGCGGTAACGCACATGCCGACCTCGAAGAGCACCGAGTTCCCCTGCCAGTTGAAAATCGGCCGCCAGATATTCCAGTAGCGGCCCAAGTCGAAGCTCAGCGCGATGGCCACCCAAAGGTAACCCAGAAATGCCGTGAGGATCGCGGGGCGCAGCAGGGCGTAGTACTTTTTGCGGCCGAAAATATCTACCAGAGCGGCCGTGGTAAAGCCCCCGGCAGCCAAGGCTACGCCGCACGCCACGTCAAAAGCGATCCAGATTCCCCAGGGATTGCTGTTGTCCAGATTGGTCACGGTGCCCAGCCCCAGGAGCAGACGCGTGATTCCGAAGGCGAATCCAACACCCATGAAGATCAGGAGTGTCAGGGTGCCAAAGGTAAAAAACGGCTTTGTGACCCGATGCGGAAGATCGTTGCGAATTGGAGCTGTCATTTCGCACCTCCACCAGCACCATGGGATGAAGGGCCGCCGTGGCCGCCCCCGGCATCGGGACTATTATCAGTGTGCAAGAGGTGGTCGCGCCACATGAGGTATGACAGCAGGCCATAAAACGCGATCGGGATCATCCCGTATTTGAAGATGCCGTGCTGAATGGCCTCGGTCCGCAGGGGCGGCGCCATGGATGGCAGATTCAGCAGGCCAACCTCCTGCACGGGCCTTCCGGTCAGGTAGAGCCATGCAGTCCCGCCCACTTCCGTTTCGCCATAGACCGCGTTGATGTAGCGGTCCGGGCGCCGTTTCAGGCGGTTTTTTGCCATGGACAGCAATTCCGCCCGACGGCCAAATACCAGCGCTTCGGTCGGACAGGAAGCCGCACACGCAGGATTGGCCCCGGTTCCCTTGGCGCGGTCAGTGCAGAACTCGCACTTGCGCACCCGCGGCTTGAGCGGCTCATTGAATTCATACGCCGGGACCTGAAAGGGGCAGGCAACCTGGCAATAGCGGCAGCCGATGCAGATGGTGGGATTGTAGACCACAGCACCATCGGCAGACTTGGTCAGTGCACCTACGATGCAGGCAGAAACGCATGAGGGGATCAGGCAATGCATGCACTGCGCCTTGGCATAGGTCTGGGGGACATTGGGCTGGTCCGGTGAGGGACTGCCCTGGAACTGATTCACCACCGTGAATGCGGTGTCACTGGGACGGCGGAAAGAGCGGAGGACGTCCCGGTCGGAAAATGATTCGGCGGTGCGCGGAAGGTGATTCCTGCGATTACAGGCCTCTTCGCATTTCCGGCATCCGATGCAAAGCGTGGTGTCCACGAGAACCCCCACATAATCAGGGGAGGGCGCCTGCATCTCCTCCGACGCCTGGGTTGCCCCAGCTGCCAGGGAAGATGTCGTGGCACACGCGGTCGCCGCAAGACCTAGCTTGAGAAGCGCCCGTCGGTTCAACTTATTGTTCATACCCATCACCTACAATGGCTTGGAAGAGTTATTAAAAAAAGAGGATGGAAAGGAGAGGGAAAATACAGACACAAGCGCGATGAGGCAGATGTGGGGAATTCCCACAAAGACTCTGTCATTCTCGACTTCATGCCGACTTACCCACCTGGAAACGGCGGGAGTGGGGCGGTAATGAATTGCGCCTAACCTGAAAAGATACAATCATGCCGAACGGCACAACCCAGACCTCGCCCTCGCATCGTCTCTCAGGGACAAATTCAACGTAAGAGTCCATTACCCGAGCAACTGCAACATAAGAACCGACGGAAATGATCGTCGATAGAAGGGTCCAATCTACCAGCACAAATTACTTATTTCAACAAGTTACGCATGCAAAAATGACTTCTCGAATTTTGCCCACAAAGTATCATCAACCTCCTCCAACTGGCCTTCCACCAGTGGACTGGTCAAGGAGGCGACTGAGGCGTCGCCGAGCGACGGCGCCAGCACCTCCTGCAGGCGCACAATTTCGGTCTGGTACCACACTGCCGCTTTTTCGCCGATTTTCATCTGCTCCAGTTCATTGGAGAGATGCTCGGGCTTCATCGAGCAGACCCAGCCTTTTTCATAGGGATGACGCGCCAGCAGGTCCAAGTGCTGCGGCAATTCGACATTGAGATCCTGCACGACCCCCGAAACCGGCGCACAAAAAGAGACGACACGCCCGCCCTGCCTGATGACGAAGAGCCGATCACCCTTTTTCAGCGTCGCACCCTTGGCAGGCAATTCGATGCCGTCGATGCGGCCGATCATCTTGCGGGCAAAATCGTCCATGCCCAGACGCACCATGCCCGGCACCGTGACGCTGGCCCACACATGCCCGGTGGAAATGAACACCCCCCCCGGCAAGCCGAACTCGTGCGCGCGCGGCTTTTCCGTTGCGACGACACGCACGGTGGGCGAAATCTGCTTCTGCATGTGGTCCTGCCGGCGTATCAGGCATTTTTTGGTGAACTCCACCAATTCGTCCTCAGTGAAGGGCTTTTGCACATAGTCCATGGCGCCGTATTTCATCGCACTCACAGCGGATTCGATCGTGGCGTACCCGGTAATCACGATCACGTCGGATTCCGGACTGAAATGCTTCACCCCTTTCACCACATCCAGGCCGTCCATTTCGGGCATTTTCAAATCGGTGAAGACAAAATCATATTTGTTTCTCTGGACCAGGCCCAGCGCTTCACGCCCGCTTTCGACCGTGTCAATTGCATAGCCTGCTTCGACCAGGATCTTGCGGAAACTGTCGAGCACGATCGCTTCATCATCCACGGCAAGAATGCGTGCATGCGGCTTGGCGACGTCGATCCGTTTGAGAGACTTTGCCTCGTGTGTGAAATCTAGGCGCAAGCCGATATCCAGGGCGGCCAGGCGTTCTTTGCGCTCTTTGGTTTCGCGCATCCGCTTCGACACCATCCGGATCGACATATCGATAATGATAAACGCCAGAATCATCGACACAACAAGTAAAGGAACCATATGCCCTCTTTTCCATTATTATGAAGCCCGAAAATTACCGGCCCCTGATGATATGCGCATAACCGCGATTTGAACAGGCCAATCGTCAAGCCCAAACGGGCATGCCGGATGAACGCCCAGCACAAGCCCTGGTCAGAATCCACCGACTCTAACCCACTGGCAGAAAAACCCGAAAGGTTGTACCCTTGCCTACTTCACTTTCCACTTCGATTCGTCCGTTGTGCTTTCCAATGATGCCCCACGCCACAGCAAGCCCAAGCCCGGTGCCTTTCGGCCCCTTCGTGGAGAAAAAGGGATCGAAGATCTTCTGGATATCGGCTGCCGGAATGCCACAACCGGTATCGCTCACCATGACTTCGAGTGCCCGGTCCTGCACAGGCGTGGAGCTGGTGTCAGCAAAATTGGTAGACATGCTGATTGTCCCTCCGCTTTCACCCACGGCGTCGTTGGCGTTCAGCAGCAGATTCACAAGTACCTGCTGGATTTGGTTGGCGTCTGCCTGGATTTTGGGTAGCCCGGAGCGCAGGTTCATGTCCAAGCGGATGTGATGCTCATCCAGCTGAGCCTGCACGATCCGGACCGCACGCTCCGCAATCTCATTGAGGTCGTTCTCATGCATCTCGGGCGGTGACTGACGGGAAAAGTCCAACAAGCCTTTCACAATCCCGCGGCAGCGCTTGGTTTCACGCACGATCACTTCCAGATCTGCCTTGAATTCCGGTTTGTCTTCGGCGCGCTTGAGCAAAAAACTGCTGTAGCTAAGCACACCGGTGAGCGGGTTGTTGATTTCATGGGCCACCCCCGCGGCCAGCTGGCCTACCGCGGCGAGTTTCTGAGACTGATAGACCTGACGTTGCGCTTCGGAGAGCTTTTGCGTCATCTCATTGAAAGAGTCCGCCAGCATGCCGATCTCATCCCGTTTGGCCAGGGCAATTTTGTAATGGAGATCGCCGGCTGCAACCTTGCGCGTGGCCGCCACGATTGCATGCACCGGCTTCAGGACGATCCGGTTGATCAGGAGATAGATCATCAGGCTCACGGCGGCGATGGCAACCACACCTAACAGCAGCAGGCGCTGCTGGCCTGCATGCATCTCCCGATCCACTTCGCCTAAGGACATCGAGATATCCAATACCCCCAAAACCTTCTTGGTCGGTTCGTGGCAGCCGCTCTGCGAGCAGCTCGGCTCGTTATCGATGGGATTGATGATACTCAATATCCGATCGCCGCCGGGAGGCTGAAAGATGCGGGTGCGGTCCGGGAACTCCAACCGCTCCAGCGGTTGGTTGGCTGCATGACAGGCATAGCAGGCTTCCGTAGTCATGTCCAGCTTCTTGCCAAGATCGGAGGCATCGGTGGATACCTGGATGACACCGTCCTTGTTGAAGATGCGCACTTTCTGGATTCCTTCCTGCTTGCCGATCAGGGTAATGATGCGCAGCACCTTTTCCCGTTGATTTGCCAGCATGTCGTCACGGGTACTGCTTTTTATCGTCTCGCTGAGCTGATTTGCATTACGCTGCAGTTCGCTGATGAGCTGAGCCTGGTGGGCGCTCAGGATCACATAGGCAAAAATACCTATAATGACCAGTGTCACACCGCCAACCGCAGCAATGAGCTTGTAACTGATTTTGATCGACATAACAAAACCCAATCGTTGGTCCCGGATGAGCTCAACCGAGCGCCATTCTATATCGGATCCCGGGTCTCAAAGCACGAACATTTGTTGGCGCGAGAGCCCGACCAAGCATGTTCCGCACTTACAACCCACTCGCACGCGACTACTGCAATTCGAGGACAACCACCGACTTGGACGGGAGCCGGACCTCAAAACCGTTCCCGGTAAGCCTGGCGCCCGAGAAGTCGGCAGGCTTCACGGCATCGGGCTTCTCGAATGTGTTGTGAGTATTCATGGCATCGGCGGTCAGGATACGGCCCGTCACTTTCGCGGGCCTGGCGCCGCGCAGATCCACCGTCACCGTGTTCGTGTTCTGGGGATCCAGATTGCAGAGCGTGACATGAATCCTGCCGGCCTTATCCTTGGACGCCGACATGCTTACCGCGGGGATCCGGTCCTTTTCGAAAGAATACTCGGCGGACTTCAAATCGAGAGGCAACAGGGTGGCATCCTGGTGAACCTTATACATGTCATACACATGGTAGGTCGGCGTCAGAACCATCTTGTCGTCTTGGGTCAGTATTACGGCCTGCAGCACGTTGATGGTCTGGGCGATGTTGGCCATGCGCACGCGGTCGCAGTGATTGTTGAAGATGTTCAGATTGATTCCGGCAACCAGGGCGTCGCGCAGCGTGTTCTGCTGGTAGAGGAAACCGGGATTCGTGCCCGGCTCGACGTCGTACCAGGTTCCCCATTCATCGACGATCAAGGCGACACGCTTCCTGGGATCGTATTTGTCCATGACCGTCGTGTGCCGGTCGATCAACTCGCTCATGGCCAGCGTCTTCTTGAGAACTTTGAACCATTCTCTTTCCGTGAACTGAGTGGCAGAGCCCTTGTTCGCCCAGTCCACCGTGTAGTAGTGCAGGCTCAATCCATGGATTACCGATCCCGCCTCGCGCATGAGGACGTCGGTCCACCCGTAGTTGGCGTCGCTGGCGCCGCAGGCGATTTTGAACAGCCTGTTATCGCCAAAGTTGTAGAGATAACTCTGGAATTGCCGGAGGACATCGGAGTAGTACTCGGGGCGCATGCTGCCGCCGCAGCCCCAGGTTTCATTGCCCAGTCCCCAGAAGCTGACGCGCCAGGGCTTTTCGCGTCCGTTGGCGCGGCGCAGATCCGCCATCGGGCTCTTGCCATCGTGCGTTATGTACTGCACCCATTGCTCCATCTCGCGCACGGTGCCGCTGCCGACGTTGCCCGTGATATATGGCTCTGCCCCGATTAGTTCACAGAAATCCATGAACTCATGGGTACCGAAATGATTGTCCTCGGTGACACCGCCCCAATTGGTGTTGACAATGCTGGGCCGCTTCTCACGCGGACCAATGCCGTCCATCCAATGGTAGGTGTCGGCGAAACAGCCGCCGGGCCAGCGCAGGTTCGGGATTTGGATTTGGCGGAGCGCCGCGATGACATCCTTGCGAATGCCCCTGACGTTAGGAATGGTGGAGTTCTCCACCACCCAAATGCCGCCGTAGATGCAGCTGCCGAGATGCTCGGCGAAATGCCCGTAGATGTGCTTGCTGATCGTGAGCCGGCCCTGGTCCGCATTGATAATCGCTGCGTTCCGGCCCGATTCCTGGGCCGAGCCCGGCACCAAAGACAATAGGCTCGAAAGAACCACTGCAATTATGAATGTCCTGGTCATATTCGTACGCTCCCGCGACAGGAAGAAACGCGCCTGCTCATCCTCGGCAATTTGCATCACAAATGCGCAGATCCGAAAAGCCATGTCGGTTGCCGGGCACGAAAGCACTGTGCCCAGATTCGCGTAATCGGCGCTGTCCTACTTTAACCGCTCTGCCATTCCCCTGCATCAACAAAGTACCTGACACCCGGCGCAGTATTTCTGGCCGGCTTTTCCTGGCCGCTGGAAGCCGTCCCAGCCGGCATCCGGGCGGTTGCTCAGCTGCTTCCGAGCACTGCCGGAATCGCCGGTCTCCTGCGCGTCAATCAGATGGGCGCCACCATCGCCGAAGTCCAGACTGAATGGCTCACCCTTTGGGGACTCTGCCTGCTCTACTTCCTGACCACCTGGCGCGCATTGCACCGAACACTGACTCGATAACAACCAAGAAAATCGTCCTCGGGCTGCAAGGGTGAAGTATGATCAGAGGCATGAAAAAAACTTACCTATTATTCCTTGCGCTTCTTTGCGCCCTTCCGGCGGCAGGCAAAGCGGCAGCAGGCACGCAGGAAAAGCTGATTCAGGAAACCATCCGGCTCGAGGCTAGGTACGGCGGCCACCTTGGATTCATGGCCAAGAATCTCAACACCGGAGAAACCGTCAGCTATAACGCTTCCGAACGCTTCCCCACCGCGAGCGTCATCAAGCTGCCTATATTGGCGACCTTCTTCCAACTTGCGGATGAGAAGAGAATCGACCCGAATGAAACCGTCACCTTGACCAAGGCGGATATGAAGCCCGGATCTGGGATTCTACAGCTCCTCTCGGACGGAGACCGGATCACTCTGCTCGACGCGGTCAAGCTCATGATCACCCAAAGCGATAACACCGCGACCAACCTGGTCCTCGACCGGCTTGCGCCAACTCACCAGGAGCGTCTGAGCGTCGTCAATGAATTCATGGCACGAAAAGGGCTCAAGAGCACCAGGCTGCTGAATCGTCTTTTTTCGTTCGAAACCAAGCAGCGCACGCCCGAGGCAATACGCTACGGCGTCGGAGTCTCGACACCGGAAGACATGGTCGCCCTGGTCACAGCTCTCTACTCCAAGACCCTGGTCTCTCCCGCCTCCTGCGATGCAATGGTCGGCATTTTGAAAGGCCAGTTTTATCGGGAGATGATCCCTCGCTATCTCCCGGAACAAGACTGTCAATTCCTCGAGGTAGCCAATAAAACAGGTTCGGTCAATGAGACCAAGGTTGATGTGGCCTTGATCCTCTCCGATAAAGCCAACATCGCGCTCGCCATTTTTGTCGACAAGCATCCCGATCATCGCGGAGATATTGAAAACGGGGGAATTCTCCTCGGCTCCATGGTTGCGCGTGCCGTCTGGAATCATTTCACCGGCAGCGCCGGCCACCAGGAACGCAGGGTCCCGCTGAACAATGTCGACTGGAACAGTTTCCCGGACGGCCGCTGGGGTATCTACCGCTCCAATGCTGCCCCCTTTCCTCAAAAGCACAGGAAAAGGGGGTTCAAGGCGCCCGGCGGCACGTCTTACCCTTACCATCCCCACTACGATGACAACAGCATTGTGGTGGTTGTTCCGAACACATTCCGAGAGACCGACGAGGGAACGAATGTGATTGTACATTTTCATGGCGAAATGAGCGACAACATGCGGTCTCTGGAGGAGGACCGGATGCCAGAGGCGATGGTCGCCCAAAAGGCGAATGCCATCCTGGTATTGCCCCAGGGCCCTTATCGCGCGCGCGATGCCTTCGGCGGAAAGATGACGGAAGAAGGCGGCCTGAAGCGCCTCATCGACGATATGCTCGCAACCATGAAGAGCGAGAAGGTCATTAAGACAATCCGTCTCCACAACCTGGTCCTCAGCGCCGACGGCTTCGGCTACCATCCCGCAGCCTTCGCGCTCAAGCGGGGCGGCCTGGAGGGTCACATTACCGATGTATTGCTATTTAACGCACTCTATGGAAATCCTGAGGTTTTTAGTGACTGGCTGAACAAAGGGAACGGCACGCTTCGTGTCACATACACCGGGAGTTTCGGAAAGGAGGCCGCCAGCTTCGAGGGAATGACCCGCGGAGAAGCAAAACAGCGGCTGCGCATGGCGCCTTCATCTGCTGATCGCGGCCAGTTAATCCGGATGTTTTTCGAATCCTGGCTGAAAGAACTCGGCCCGGACTGGAAAAATGAGCGCTGACACGGCGTGTTTTGATTCTGGATGATTTCCGGAACAAGCGATGCTATCCTCGTCGCACCAGGAAACTGACAACAACCACTTATTGTCGTTGGAGGCTCCATGTCGAGGCATTTTCGACTTCTGCTGATCGCCGCGGTGATTGTGCTCGCCGTTGCCGGCCATGTACTTCTTAGCCAAACTCCAGGCGGGGCACCTGTTGCCACGCAATTTGACCAGCTCCATTTTCGCTCCATTGGTCCGGCTTCCATGTCGGGCCGTATCACGGACTTTGCGGTGTATGAGCCAAATCCGAACACCTATTATGTCGGCTCGGCACACGGCGGGGTGTGGAAGACCATCAACAATGGACTCACCTTTACACCTCAGTTTCAGGATACGGGGCTGATGTCCGTAGGAGACGTAACGGTCTCGCAGTCGAATCCCGATCTTGTATGGCTCGGTTCAGGTGAAGGCAACGCCCGTCAGAGTATCTCGTGGGGTGACGGCGTCTATAAATCCGTGGATGGTGGCAAAACCTTCAAGAACATGGGTCTGCGCACCTCCTACCACATCAACCGCATCGTGATCGACCCGAACGATAACAACATCGTTCTGGTGGCCGCGCAAGGAGCGCTTTTTGGTCCCGGCGGCGATCGCGGGGTGTTTAAGACTGCGGACGGCGGCACTACCTGGAAGCAGGTGCTGAAGGTCGACGAAGAGACCGGCGCCAACGACCTCGCCATGGATGCGACAAACAGCAAAATTCTGTACGCATCCACGTGGCAGCGGCAGCGCTCGCAGTGTTGCTTTAACGGTGGCGGGCCCGGCAGTGGCATCTGGAAATCGACAGACGGCGGCGAGAAGTGGACACGACTCACTGCCGGCCTTCCCAAAGTGTCGCTCGGCCGTATCGGCCTGGACGTTTACAGAAAGAGCCCCAACATCCTTTATGCCTCGATCGAGGCTGAGAATCCCGCGGCTGCTGTAGGTGGCAGAGGTGGCGGCGGGGGCGGGGGCGGGTTCGGCGGCGGAGCCGCAGGAGGTGAATCTGGTCTCTATCGATCCGACGACGCCGGCGCCTCGTGGCAGAAGATGAACTCGGTGAATCCTCGCCCGATGTATTTTTCGCAGGTGCGCATCGATCCTAACAGCCCCGACCGCGTCCTCATGGGGGGCGTCGGCCTGCACATGACGGTCGACGGGGGCAAGACGGTGGAAACGGACGCGGCGCAGGCCACGCATGATGACGTCCATGCCATCTGGATCGATCCGGCAAACTCGAACCACATCCTGATCGGTAACGATGGTGGAGTTTCGGTGTCATACGACGGGAGCCGCACATGGCAGTTTCTGCCGAATCTCCCCATCGGGCTCTTCTATCATGTCGGCTACGACATGCAGTATCCATTCAATGTCTGCGGCGGGCTGCAGGACAATTACGACTGGTGCGGCCCGAGTGCGGTGCGTTTTCGCGTCGGGATCAGCAACAGCCAGTGGCAGACGGTCCAGGGCGGGGACGGCTTTGTTGCCCTCATCGACCAGCGC
>JBGQNR010000088.1:0-22479 GCA_041501225.1 Acidobacteriota bacterium | reverse complement strand
GAATGTGCTCCTTTTGGTTGTAGTGGTTATTTGCAATATCCTATTATAACCAATAACGACGCACATTCCAGGTTGTTTCATCTTTTTTCGCTAAAAACTCACGCTGGTTTGCGGCCTAGAGCAGCCACGAAGAACACAAAGCGGCATATCCGCATCTTAAAAACCTCCACGCAGAGGCCGCAGAGGATTTTTTGCTTTTGGATGACTTTTCTCTGCGACCTCTGCGTTGATCTTTTGCTTTTCTTTGCTTTACGGCAAAGATTTGTACGTAAGTAGTACAAATCTTGGGATTTGGGTTCTTCGTGGGTGCTTGGCTTAAACTAGTGGACGGGACGACTAGTTCCACTTCAGTTTTTCGCGCAAGAGCTTGAAGAAGGTGCTTCCTGTCGCCTGAATCATGAGCAGCGAAGAGCCGGCCTTTTGAAATCGAATGCGGTCTCCCTCCATCAGAGGCATGCCGACCTGGCCATCCACCGTCAGCATCACATCCGCGCCATGACGCAGGCACACTCCGACGGGTGCCCCATCCGGAACAACCACGGGACGATTGGAAAGAGTATGAGGGCAAATGGGAGTGATGATGAAAGCGCCGAGGGTAGGATAAACAATCGGGCCGCCGGCAGACATGGAGTAAGCTGTGGATCCTGTCGGGGTCGAAATGATAAGACCGTCTGCGCGCGTGATCGTGACCAGCTCGGAATTCACCCATACTTCCAGCTCGATGATGCGCGCAAGAGCACCTTTGTTGATGACCGCATCATTCAGCGCGAGATACTGGGCCAACTGCTTTTCCTGCCTGAGCACCTTCACGTCGACCAGCGCACGCTCTTCCAGCTGGTAGTTTCCTCCCAGCAGGCATTCAAACGCTGAGTGCATCTCCTCGAGCTTGATCTCGGTCAGGAAACCCAGAGAACCCAGATTGATGCCCAGCAGCGGGATTCCACGGTTGCCGGCAAGCCGGGCGGCATTGAGAAAGGTGCCGTCGCCGCCGAAAACCGCGATCACATCCACACATTCAGCCAGCTCGTCAGCCGCGGCCACATGGCTGGACAACGGATATTGATGTGCGGTTTCCTGATCGATAAACACCTCGACGCCGCGCGACTGCAGCCAGGGGATGATTTCGGTAACCACCTCGCGCACGCGCGGATCGTGGCGCTTCAGCACCAGACCAATCTTGCGCACTGCAGCATTCATGGTCATGATCATACAGGAATGAACTGCAGGTGCAGCAAGAATTCTTGATTTCCTTCGGCGCCCATAATGGGAGATGGAAGGCTGCCGCGGACGGCAAAGCCGGCAGCGCCCGCCCATTGCTCGACCGCAGCCAGCGCAGCCCGTTGTTTTTTTTCATCCCGCACGATACCGCCCTTGCCTACTTCTCCCTTGCCCACCTCGAACTGCGGCTTGACCAGCATGACCAGGTCGATCAGGAAATCGGCAGGACGCTGCGCCCAGCAAGCACTCCTTGTTTGCAGGGCGTCGCGCAGGGGCACGAGAATCCTGCTCAGTGAGATAAAGGAAAGATCGGCGGCTACCATGGAGACTTGCTCGGGCAGGTCTTCGGCCTTCAGGAAACGGACGTTGCAGTGATCATGCACCACAACGCGCGGATCTGAACTGAGCTTCCAGGCAAGCTGGCCGGCGCCGACATCGTAGGCGTGTACGGTCGCGGCTCCGTTTTGCAACATGCAGTCTGTGAATCCGCCGGTCGATGCTCCCAGGTCGGCGCAAACGCGTCCGTAAACCTGGATGCCGAAGTGTTCCAGAGCGGCCTGCAGCTTGGCGCCGGCCCTGCTCACAAAGGGCATCTCTCCCAGGATCCGGATTTCGGCAGCGCAGTCCACTACTCGTCCGGGTTTCTCGACCTTCTGCTCGTTCACCAGCACCTGGCCGGCGAGCAGGAGGGCTTGCGCCTTATGCCGGCTCCCGGCGTATCCCCGCTCGACCAGCAGCTGGTCGATGCGCTTTTTGGTCGCTGTCATGGAATCAAGTGGTCCGGCTGCAAACAAACTGTGCCAGCTCGCGCAACAGCTCGGCCCGGCTTCCCAAATCCCGAATCTCCTCGAGGGCGCCGTGGATCAGTTCCTGGGCCTTGTGGCGCGAAGCTTCAATTCCGTAAAGGGCCGGATAGGTGGCCTTCTTCACTTTCTGATCCTTGCCCGCAGTTTTTCCTAGCTTGTCGCTGCTCGTCGTCATGTCCAGGATGTCGTCAATGATCTGAAAAGCGAGCCCGATCTTGCGTCCGAATTCCGTCAAGGCATGCAGCTGCGCGCTATTGGCGCCGGCAGCCAGCGCACCGCAACGCGTACAGGCTGTCAGTAACGCCCCCGTTTTGGAGCGGTGGATATACTCCAGGACCGCTGCGCTGATGGGCTTCCCTTCTGACTCAAGGTCAACCACCTGCCCGCCGATCATGCCCTCGACCGTGCCAGTCGCATATGCAATCTCTCGCAGAATGGCAAGCCGGGTCGCATCGGAAACCTGCGGCAGTTCGGAAAGCACCTGATAGGAGCGAGTCATCAGGGCATCTCCGGCTAGGATGGCAATGGCATCGCCGAACACCTTGTGGCAAGTCGGTCGCCCACGTCTCAGGTCATCATTGTCCAGGGCGGGGAGGTCATCGTGGATCAGGGAGTAGGTGTGCATCATCTCGACAGCTGCTCCAAGATGAAGCAGAGTGTCGCGGGCTCCCCCCAGGCTCTCTCCCGCGGCCAGGATCAGAATCGGGCGAACGCGTTTGCCCCCGGCAAAAATGGAATAGCGCATCGCACGATGCATGGTCAGAGGTTCTTCGTGCTCTGCCGGCAATAAATGGTCCAGATGCGCGTCGACCGCAGACTTGAGTTCAGCGAGGTATTTTTCCAGATCCATCATTTGCTCTCAATTTTGGATTTTGGATTGGGGATTTTGGATTGAGCCAATATTGCCCGCTGCTCTTTATCCGCAATCCAACATCACTTCGCCGTTTCTTCGCCTTCCGCCGTAAACGGCACCTCGACCACACTGCCGTCGGCACTTTTGATGAGCGTCTCCACTTTGCGCTCGGCCTCTCCGAGCTTGGCGTTACAATAGCGGCTGATCTTGACCCCCTCTTCGAAGAACGCTAAAGCCTGATCCAAGGTGAGGTCGCCGCCCTCCAACTTCGAGACGATCTCCTCGAGCAGCTTCAGATTGCTCTCAAAATCCTTCATTTTCATTTCCAAATCGCACCTCCGGTGCTGTGATTCGAAAAGCCTGCCGATGAATCAGCTTTTGATGCGTTCAACGCGGCAATCCATTTCGCCGCGCGCCAACGTCACCGCCACATGATCTCCAGGGGAGACCCGGGCTGCGTCGCGCAAAATTGCTCCCTGCTCCTGACGGCAGATGGCATAGCCTCGCTCCAGGATTGCCAACGGGCTCAGCGCATGGATCCTGCCGACTTCCACCTCAAATCTGGACCGCCAGCCTCTCAACCTTGCGCGGATGGCAGAGTGCAGACGGTTGCGTTTCCCTGTCACGATCTCCCGATTGCGGGCGATCATCTGGCGCAGGTCCACCTTGATCAGCCGCGTTTGCAGCACCCGCTCGCGGTGTCGGAGAGCCGTCAGATATCTCGTTATGGTCTGGTTCATCTGCGATGCGGCTTCATCGAAACGCTGCTGCAGCTCCCGCACTTTGTTGGACGCGATGTTGAAGGCGCGATTGCGCGCCAAGCGCTCGAGCGCCGATCGCCGTCTTTCAATCAGCAGGCGCACCGCCTGCAGGGCGCGCCCGCCCAGGGAGCTCACGGTGGCCAGCAGGTCCTCGCGCGCCCCGGAGACCATCTCAGCCGCGGCCGAAGGTGTCGGCGCGCGCAGATCCGCCACGAAGTCGGCAATTGTGAAGTCCACTTCGTGCCCCACGGCGGAAATCAAGGGAATCTCGGATGCGAAGATGGCGCGGGCCACGGCCTCCTCATTGAACGCCCACAGGTCCTCCATCGAACCGCCGCCGCGGCCGATGATAATCACGTCGATATCATCGCGGGTGTTGAAATATTTCACCCCGGCGGCAATTTCTTCCGCGGCGCCGGCGCCCTGTACCCGCGCCGGATAAATGAGAACATCAAGCGAAGCGTTGCGGCGCCGGAGAATGCGCAGCATGTCCTGGATGGCCGCGCCCGTCGGCGAAGTAACAATCCCTACTTTTTCCGGCAGCAACGGCAGGCGAAGCTTGTGCTCCTCGTCAAACAGCCCCTCGGCCCGAAGCTTCTGTTTGAGCTGCTCAAAGGCCAACTGAAGAGAGCCCACTCCCACAGGCTCCATGTATTCGACAATCACCTGGTAATCTCCGCGAGGCTCATACAGGCTGAGCCGCCCGCGGACCAGCACTTCGAGGCCGTCTTCCGGACGAAATTTCAAATAATAGTTGTTGTTGCGGAAGAAGGCCGCCTTCAGCTGCGCCCGGTCATCCTTGAGGCTGAAATACATGTGGCCGGAGGAGTGGTGCTTGAAATTCGATATCTCGCCCTTCACCCACAAGACACCGAACTTCTCCAGAGCCTGCTTGATCTCCGCGGTGATCTCCCAGACGGAATAGATTTTTCGCTGTGCGAATAGGTCCACGCTTCATGTTTATCATGAAAGGCGGCGAGAGCCAAATGACGAATTACGAATGAGGATTGACGATTGTTGTATTCCACATTCGATATTCGATATTTGGGTTGAGGGGTTGTGGTTTGATTTTTCGGACAGTATGGGGGTATTCTTTGGCGGCGATGAGACGATATACCGAGGAACATGCAAAATCAGGGATCGATGCGGTTCTGCCCGCGATCGAGTGCTGGGAGAACCAGTATCCCGGATACGAAATCAGAATCATCAATCCTGAATATAATGCTATTTGCCCCAAGACAGGACTGCCGGATTTCGGCACCATTGAAATCATCTACGTGCCGGACCAATGGTGCCTGGAGTTGAAATCGCTCAAAGAATACGTCACGGCCTACCGGAACATCGGGATCTTTTATGAGAATGCGATCAATCGCATCCTGCACGACCTGGTGTCGGCATGCCGGCCCGTCCGCATGACCGTCCGTGGTGAATTCACGCCACGAGGCGGCCTGCGCAGCGTCATTGAAGCAAACTATCGGCGCCCAAACAGACGCAGGAAATAGCGTTTCCCCTCGAAGACAAAAGTCGCCCTGGAATCAGCGCCGAGCACCGGTCCCCGGCTCCCGTTCCACAGAATTGGCTGCAACTCGGCGGCCGGATGTTCGACTGCCCGATTTGATTTTCCGCGGTGCGTGGCATAACCTGCACGATATGTCCGAGCACAAATACACGAACGCCCTCATCCGCGAAACCAGCCCCTACTTGCGGCAGCATGCCCATAACCCGGTTCAGTGGTTCCCATGGTCCCAGGAGGCTCTGCGAAAGGCCAAAGAGGAAGACAAGCCTATCCTGCTGAGTATCGGTTACGCCGCCTGCCACTGGTGTCATGTGATGGAACGTGAGTCCTTCGAACACGAAGGCATCGCGGCGCTCATGAACGAGTTTTTCATCAGCATCAAAGTGGACCGGGAGGAGCGGCCGGATCTCGATGCCATCTATATGCAGACGGTGCAGATGATGACGGGCAGAGGCGGCTGGCCTATGACGGTTTTCCTCACCCCGGAACAGCAGCCCTTTTATTGCGGCACCTATTTCCCACCTGAAGACCGCTACGGGGTGCCGGGATTTCCGCGCGTGCTGCGCAGCGTCGCCACCGCCTATCGTGAACGGAAAACTGAGATTGTCCGCGATGCTGCCAGGATTGTGGGCGAATTGCAGAAGAGCAGCCGCATACCCGGCATGCCGCGGGAGTTGGCCTCGGAAATTCTTGAAGAGGCCGCATCCCGCCTGTTGTCAGACTACGATCCACAAAACGGCGGGTTTGGAGGAGCACCCAAGTTCCCGCCCGGCATGGCGCTGGACTTTCTGATGCGCTGCTACGCCCGCACGGGTGACCGACGCCCTCTGGAAGTTGTGGACCAGACCCTGACAAAAATGGCCCGCGGCGGCATTTACGACCAGCTGGGCGGCGGCTTCCACCGCTATTCCGTCGATGCCCTCTGGCTGGTGCCACACTTCGAGAAAATGCTCTATGACAACGCGCTGCTCAGCCGTGCCTACCTCAATGCCTTTCTGCTCACAGGCAATCCTCTCTATCGGCGGATCGTCGAGGAGACGTTGGATTATGTACTGCGCGAGATGACCTCGCCTGAAGGCGGGTTTTACTCAACCCAGGACGCCGACAGTGAAGGGAAAGAGGGCCAGTTCTACACCTGGGAACAGCACGAGGTGGAAAACTTGCTTGGAGGTGAAGAGGCCGAGCTTGTTTACCATTACTACGGCATCGTCGGCGAGGGGAGTCTCGAGGGAAGGCACGTTCTCCATATTCCACGTCAAGCAAGCCTCCAGGCACGATTGCATGGCATTTCCGAAGAGGAATTGTGGCGGCGGATTGAGCAAGGGAAGAGTGCGCTTTTTGCCGCGCGTGAAAAACGAGTTAAACCGGCTCGCGATGAAAAGATTTTGACCGCCTGGAATGGGCTCATGTTGAAGAGCTTCGCCGAGGCCTCCCAGGTGCTGCAGCGGGCAGACTATCGCACAGCCGCGATCGGTTGCGCCCAGTTCCTGCTTCCCAGCATGGAGCACGATGGGAATCTCTTACACAGCTATATAGGCGGCCAGGCAAAAATCGACGCCTTTCTGGATGACTATGCCTGCCTCGCGGATGCCCTTCTGTCACTCTACGAATCGACTTTCGACCCGCGCTGGTTTCAAGAAGCCGCGAGGCTGGCAGGGATCATGATTGATCGGTTCCAGGACCCGGACGGGGTCGGGTTCTACCTCACCAACGGGAACGAGGAGCTTATCCATCGGCCCAAGGAGTTGCATGACAACGCTACCCCTTCAGGAAACTCCACGGCCGCGCACGCGCTGCTCCGTTTGGCGAGGTTCACAGGCGACGAGCGCTGGTTACGCCTGCCTTTGCGGTTGCTGAAGACTCTGGCCCCGCTCATGGCACACCACCCGTCCGCATTCGGCAATCTCCTGGGCGCTCTCGATCTTGCTTTGTCAGACGGGCTCGAAATTTGCATTGTCGGTGATCCCGGCGAAGAAGCAACTGGCTCCCTGCTGCGCGAAGTATTCCGCCGCTATCTGCCCAACAAGGTCGTCGCTTGCGGCAAAAATAACGAATTGCATTTGCTCAAGGACCACGTACAGGTCTCGGGCCGCCCAACGGCCTATGTCTGCCGGAATCAAACCTGCCAGGCACCCGCCTCGAACGCAGCGGATTTGGCGCGCCAACTCGACGGATTAAATTCGCAGTAATCCTGAACTGCATGACCAGGGGCAAGAGCCGCCACGAATGCTCCTAATCCCTGCACTACTGATCCGCCAATCCGTCTTGGGCAGCACAGGGTTTTTCATTTTCCAGGCGCGGATATCAACCGCAGATGAACGCAGATCCGTGGAACAGGTTGGCCGCGCCGGAGAGGGTCGCAGCAAGGTCTCGGCCGATATCAGCGTTCATCTGCGTGAATCTCCGGTTAGATCTCTCTGCAGCCTCTGCGATCCCTGCATTGAGCTTGTTGGGGTGCGGATTGCTGCTTCGTACCCTTCGCGGCTGTCTTTATTGCCCTCTGGACTCATCGGCAGGGCAAGTGATACGATGCTGCCTTATGGCATGGTTCAAAAAGCAGAAATCGCCGCTGCCCGCATCCCCGAAAGATGAAGACAAGACCATCCGCACGGAAGGCCTCTTCAGCAAATGTGAGGGCTGCCGCGCGATCATCTGGAAGAAGGACTTGAATGCCAGCGAACAAGTCTGTCCCAAATGTAATCACCATGCCAAAATCGGCGCGCGGGATCGGCTCCGGATGCTTTTCGATGAAGGCAGATACGAGATCCAGGATCAGAACCTCGTTTCGACCGATCCGCTGAATTTCGTCGATCGGCAGCCGTACATTCAGAAGCTGGCGGCCGCACGTGCGGCAACGAAACTCAATGATGCGGTAATCAATGCCTCCGGTAAGCTTGGGGGCCGGCCTGCACTGATCTCGGCCATGGAGTACGGTTTTATCGGCGGCTCCATGGGATCGGTCATGGGCGAAATGCTCACCATCGCCGTGGAAAGAGCTGCGCAGGAAAGGCAGCCGATCATCATCGTTTCTGCATCGGGCGGCGCACGCATGCACGAAGGCACTTACTCGCTGATGCAGATGGCCAAGATCAGCGCCGCGCTGGCGCGCCTGGACGATGCGCGCGTGCCGTTCATATCGTTGCTTACAGATCCGACGACCGGCGGAGTCACAGCCAGTTTCGCCATGTTGGGAGACCTGATCATTGCCGAACCCGGCGCTTTGATCGGATTTGCGGGACCCCGGGTCATCGAACAGACCATCCGGCAGAAGTTGCCCAAAGGATTCCAGCGGTCCGAGTTTCTCCTGGCGCACGGGATGCTTGATGCCATCGTCGACCGACGCGATCTGCGTGAATACCTGATTCATGCTTTAAACTTTTTTCTCCCCTGAACCTTGAATTACCGTCAGATCCTCAATCTTCTTTCAGAACGCGGCAACGAGGTGCGCGGCATTCATCTCGGTCTCCACCGCATCACAGCCCTCATGCGCCCTCTCGGCAATCCGCACGAAGACTACGCGGTGCTTCACATTGCCGGAACCAACGGCAAGGGAAGCGTCGCCGCGACAGCAGAAGCGATTCTCCGCGCCGCAGGGTGGAAGACCGGAATGTACACTTCACCCCACGTCGAGAAACTCGAGGAGCGCATCCGTGTTTCCGGCCGCAACATTCCGGCCCGGAAGATCGCGGCGATAGCCACACAGGTGAATAAAGCGGAGGAGGATCTGTACGCCCGCAACGAGCTCGACATGCGGCTGACCTACTTCGAGTTCCTCACTGCCTGCGCATTTCTTTATTTCGCCGCGGAAAAAGTCGACGTTGCTGTCATCGAAGTGGGCCTCGGAGGGCGCCTCGATGCCACCAACATCGTCAGGCCGCAAGCCTGCATCATCACCGGAATCGCCTTCGACCACCAGGATCTGCTCGGTTCGACGCTGGGAGAGATCGCTGCGGAGAAGGCGGGCATCATCAAACCGGGAATACCGGTAATTTCCGGGTGTCGGGCGCTGGAAGCCAAACGCGTCATTCGGGCGCACTCCCGTCGTGCTGCTGCTCCGCTGATCGAAATCGACAGACATTGCCGCATCCGCGTCGTCGGCGAACGGGGCCCCAATGTCACCATCGACCTCAAGACCCCAAAAAACTGCTACCGGAGCCTGTCGGTGGCTCTGGCAGGCGTGCACCAGGCAAGAAACACGGCGTTGGCGGTCGCTGGAGTTGAAGCGCTCCAGACGTTTCCCGTATCCGAGGGCGCCGTCCGGCGCGGTGTATCGCTCACGCGCTGGCCCGGCAGGCTGGATGAGTATTTTCTCCACCGCCGGACCCTGTTTGAAGGCGCTCATAATGCGGAAGGAGCGCGGGCGCTGCGCAACCACCTGCTCAGATGCGAAGGTTGCGAGATTCACATGGTTTTCGGCGCCCTGCGTGACAAGGATATCCAGAAGATGGGAGGATTTCTCTTCCCGCTGGCCCGGCGTATCCACTTGACCCCCGTGCCCAACCCGCGCACCGCTGATCCGGAAGCCATCGCAGTCGAGCATCCCCGATATCGCGTGCGCATGCGCATCCACAGCAATGCCCGGAGGGCATTGCAGGCCGCCTGGGACGAATGCCCGCGCAACGGCCTGGTGGTCGTGACCGGGTCCCTCTATCTGGTGGGGGAATTGCTCCCGCTGGTCCGCGAACAGGCCACTGTTATTCGAGGCTGAGGAGGAACTGGCCGGTGTTGACGGCTGTACCGGAAGTTACGCCGATTTCCCGGACGATGCCGCTCTTGGGTGCACGGATTTCGTTCTGCATTTTCATGGCTTCCAGCACGAGCAGGCCCTGATCGAATTCAACCGAATCCCCTTCTTTAACCAGGACGCGCACAACCTTCCCAGGCATATCCGCTTTGAGTTGCTGTAGTCCGGATTGGCCGAATTCGACGTCCCGCCTTGGGGCCGGGCGACGCGCGTCGGAAATGCGCAGGGTTTGCAGCCCTTCGCGCCCAACCACGGTGCAGACGTCATCGGAAAGCTCAATGATAAAATCGCAGACGCGCCCGCCGATAATCAGTGAGTAGTGCCCATCCGCAAGTCGCACCCAATCGCAGGGGACTTCCTCTCCATTCAAGGCCACCCTCCGCACGCCGGCGGCAGTGGTGACCTCCACGGTGACGTGATGATCTTTGCAGTCTATTTCGAGAATCACGAATCCCTCTGGGAGGCGGGTACGCGATTGCCCGGGATTACGTACATTTTTCGCATGCTAATAGCGCCAGCTCTGGCGCAATCTTGTGTTCCCTGCCCGGCTCGACATCTTCCACGAGCTTTCGAGCCGCCGCGCTGCCTGCGGCTTCCCGTCCACGCCAGATTCCGCATAAGCAAGCGCCGCCGCCAGCGAGGCCGTATCGACACAGGCGTCGACCGGGCTGACCTTGGATCGGCGCTGCAAGTATTCTTCAATGAAGTTCGTCGACAGCCGGCCGGCGATAAAATCCGGATCGGCGAGCACACCGCTGAAAAATGCCAGATTGGTGTGAATACCCAGGATGCGGTATTCGACGATTGCCCTCCTCATGCGGGCAATGGCCTGCGTGCGATCCGTTCCATGGGTTACCAGCTTCGCCAGAAGTGGATCGTAATGAATCGGCACCTCCCATCCACGATAGACTCCAGAGTCAACCCTGACTCCCGGACCTTGGGGCTCGACCAATTCGCGAATCACACCGGGAGACGGAAAGAAATTGCGCTCAGGATCCTCGGCGTAAATGCGGCATTCGAGCGCCCATCCTCGCAATCGGACATCCGCCTGGCGTATGCCGAGCGGCTCGCCCACTGCGATGCGGAACTGCTGCTCCACCAGATCGAGCCCCGTCACCATTTCCGTAACCGGGTGCTCTACCTGAAGTCTGGTGTTCATCTCGAGAAAGTAAAACTTGCGCTCATCATCCAGCAGAAACTCCACGGTCCCCACGTTCTCATAATGCGCTGCCCGGATGACCCGCAGCGCTGCCTCTCCCATCTGCCGGCGCAGGTCCTCGCCCAGCACTGGGCTGGGACATTCTTCAATTACTTTCTGATGACGGCGCTGTATGGAGCATTCCCGCTCTCCAAGATAGATGGCGTCCCCGTGCCGGTCGGCCAAAACCTGGATTTCCACATGCCGCGGATTGGCGATGTATTTTTCGAGATAGACCGAAGGATCGCCGAAGGCATTTTGCGCTTCCGAACCGGCAGCGGCGAAGGCCTCCGGCATGTGCGCTTCCTCCCCCACCATGCGCATCCCTTTCCCGCCGCCCCCTTCCGCAGCCTTGATCATGATCGGGTAGCCGATCTGCCTGGCCTCGATGAGCGCTTCCTCGAGCGATTTCATTGCCCGGTAGGTGCCTGGAACGAGCGGAACACCAGATTTCATGAGTATTTTGCGCGCGCCCGTCTTGCTGCCCATCAGCCTCATGGATTCTGCGGACGGGCCAACCAGGGGAATCCCGGCTTCCGAACATGCCCGCGCAAACCGCGGGTTTTCTGACAGGAAGCCGTACCCCGGATGAATGGCTTCGGCACGGCAGCGTTTCGCGATCTCGATGATTTTGGAAATCACCAGGTAGCTCTCGGAGGATGGCGCCGGGCCAAGCAGATAGGCTTCGTCCGCAAGCCGGACGTGCCGGGATGTACGATCCGCCTCCGAGTAGACGACCACAGGGGATATGCCCATATCGCGGCAGGCACGGATGATTCGGACAGCGATCTCCCCACGATTAGCAATGAGCACCTTCTTAAACATAAGAACTCCGCAAACACAAAAGCTGCGACGAAGGACGCGAAGACCGCCGGACGGGCCGGTTCGTGTGGCTCGTGGCTGCTCTTAAAAGCAAACCCTTATCCCGCGCTCGGGTGCGTGGAGGCGTATGGATAATCGTGCGGTGGTGCGGCTGTCTGCAACTTGACCCGAGTTTACAGCATCAGAGTGGGATGTTCCCGTGCTTGCGCGATGGGTTGGTATCCCTCTTGTTTTCCAGCATGCGCAATCCGGTAATCAGTTTGCGCCGCGTTATGCGAGGCTCGATGACCTCGTCGATGTACCCACGCTGGGCCGCAATGTAAGGGGAGGCAAACTTGGTGCGCAGCTCCTCTACCTTGCGGGCACGGAACTCCGCTGGATCAGTAGCCGCCTTCAGCTCGTTCCGATACAGGATGTTCACGGCGCCCTCCGGCCCCATCACCGCAATCTCGGCCGTGGGATAGGCATAGTTCAGATCGGTCCGGATGTGTTTGGAAGCCATCACGCAATAGGCGCCGCCATAAGCCTTGCGTGTGATCACCGTAAGTTTCGGCACCGTCGCCTCCGCGAATGCAAACAGCAACTTCGCCCCATGCTTGATGATGCCCCCAAACTCCTGCGATGTTCCCGGCAAAAACCCCGGCACGTCCTCAAAGGTAATCAACGGGATATTGAAGGCATCACAGAAGCGCACGAAACGGGCTCCTTTTACGGATGCGGAGATATCGAGTGTTCCGGCAAGGAATGCCGGCTGATTGGCCACTACCCCGACCGGCTGCCCGTCGAGCCGTGCGAAGCCGACGACGATGTTTCTGGCAAAATGCTTATGCACTTCGAAGAAGTAGAGCTCATCCACGACCGCCTTGATGATATCCCGGATGTCGTATGGCTGGTTGGGGTCCGTCGGTACGACGTTGTTCAGCTTTTCATCCTCGCGGTCCCAAGGGTCGGCGGTCGGACGGCGGGGCGGATCTTCCATGTTATTCAAAGGCAGAAAGCTCAGCAGTTCGCGGATGCTGGCCAGGCACTCCCGGTCGTCCGCCACGGCGAAGTGGGCCACACCGCTGGTGCTGTTGTGAGTCATGGCGCCGCCCAGTTCATTCATGGTCACCTCTTCGTGAGTCACAGTCCTGATCACGTCCGGCCCGGTGACGAACATGTAGCTGGTGTCTTTGACCATCAGGATGAAATCCGTGATTGCCGGCGAGTAAACGGCACCTCCGGCACATGGCCCCATAATGGCCGAGATCTGCGGAATCACGCCGCTGGCCATCGTATTGCGCAGGAATATATCTGCATAGCCGGCCAGGCTCATCACCCCTTCCTGAATCCGGGCGCCGCCGGAATCGTTGAGGCCGATCACGGGGGCCCCCATTTTCATTGCCAGATCCATGACCTTGCAGATCTTCTCAGCATAAACTTCACTAAGGCTGCCGCCGAAGATCGTAAAATCCTGCGCAAAAACGTAGATCGGGCGACCGTCGATGCGGCCGTAGCCGGTGACTACTCCGTCGCCCAGGACCTTCTGCTGCTCCATGCCGAAATCGATGCAGCGGTGTTCGACGAACTTATCCAGCTCTTCGAAACTGCCTTCATCCAACAGCAAGTGGATCCGTTCCCTGGCAGTCAACTTGCCCGCGTCATGTTGCCGCTTGATCCGTTCCGGACCTCCTGCTTCTTCCGCTCGGCGATTCAGCGCCGCCAACTCTTTCAGCTTCTCAGAAATATCCATAGTCTCTTGAGTGACCGTTGAAGGAATGAGCAAGACAGAGCGGGTTCATGAAGTACTTTCATGAACCCGCTCCCTTTTCCACCTAAGCAAATTATACCAGATCTGCACCCCCCGAACTCCGCCCCCGCAGGATCATGGATTTTTGCTGCAAAACCCCGGCCGCCACCATCCAAAATCCGCAATCCAAACTCAAAATCACTTGACCGGATTTCGCAGCGTGCCGATGCCTTCGACCTCGACTTCCACCACGTCCCCCGATGCCAGCGGTCCAATACCGGCAGGGGTGCCTGTGGCAATCAGATCCCCGGGCAGCAAGGTCATGATACCGGCCAGGAAGCGGATCAGATGTCGGACCGGAAAGATCATCTCGCTGGTCGGGGCATGCTGGCGGGTTTCCCCGTTGACTCGGCCGGTAACCATCACGTTCTCAGGATTAAGTTGGGTTTCGATCCACGGGCCAAATGGGCAGAAGGTGTCGAAACTCTTGCCCCGTGTGAACTGCACATCTTTTTTTTGCAGATCGCGCGCGGTCACATCATTCACGCACACATAGCCGAGAACGTAGCTCAGAGGATCTTCATTTGCCGGGATGTGGTGCGCGGCTCTGCCTATCACAACACCCAACTCCGCTTCGTGATCCACACGCTGTGACGCCGGAGGAATGACGATCGCATCGCCGGGTGAGATCACCGTACTCGGAGCCTTGAGAAAGATCAGGGGCTCTTCTTCCGGCGGGACATTGCCCATTTCCCGGGCGTGCGCTGCATAGTTGCGTCCGATGCCGATGATCTTGCTCGGCAGCACCGGAGCCAGTAGGCGCACGGCATCGAGTGATACCGTCTCGCCTGCAGGTTCGATGTTCCCCGGCAGGTCGCCCCGGCATACGGCAACAGCATGATCTTCAATCCGGCCGCAGCCGATTTTACCCTGGTAGCTAAAACGACATAGTCTCATTGAACCTCCACAATCACAGTCGCTGCCGGCCCCTCATTTTTATGAGTGTCCACAGCAGCGACGCCATATTGATACTTTTTCCCGGGGCTGGCCTTGTCATCGCGGAAACTGAGAGTGGTCACCAGTTGCTCCTGAAGGAGAATGCGTTCGGTGCTGCCCTCTTCTGTACGATACACACGGTAGCCGGCGACATCGGTGTCATCCGGGGCACCCCACAACAGCATGACGAAACCTTTCTCCACTACATAAGCCAGATTCTTCGGCATTCCGGGAGGAAAAACATCTGCCGTAGCAACCTCGAAGTGAGCGGAGGGAAGGCTTTCTGCATAAGGATTCTCCCTGCTTCCGACGACAGTCACCTCATAGTAATAGCTCTTGTCGAAAGCGAAGCTGCGGTCAATGAACTCCGCTTGCGGCAGCGGCTCCGCGTTTAGAGGACTTGCCGGAAAGGCCTTGGGGTCTTCGGATCGATAGACATTGTACCCTGCAATTCGCGCCGGCATCGACCCATCCGTGTTCTTTACGGGCGGCGCCCAGGTCAACCGGACGCTGTCTCGAGACAGAGTCTTGGAAATCTCCTGGGGAGCAATCGGAATTGCAACAGGAGCCATATAAGCCTGATTGCTCAATCCGGCGGTCTGATTTTTCCGGTTGATGAATCGAACCGCATAAAGAAATCCCTGCGCATAAAACTTGTCCGGATCGGACGCTGCGGAATCCCATAAATTCAACATGCCGTCTTTGAGGTAGCGCCCGAGGCCCTCTGCCTGGACGAGTTGAATGCGCTCGGCTTGTGCAACGAACGCGGCCTGCGGAAGGGCACTGCTATTTCCACGGTCCACGGCCAGGCGAAAAATCTCGACTTCGCCGAGAGCCAGCGTGCGCGAACCATTGGTGTTCTCCTCAGGCATCGAGACCGAAAGAAGGATTTTATCGGCGTATTGGCGCACTTTGAGGTCAGTGGCCGGCTTGGGCACGAGCACCTGCGGTGGCTGGGGCTCGCTGATCTTGGCGCACCCGCCCAGAACGAGGATGCCCAAACATAGCAAGCATAAAAAAGTGACGAATCGGCTGGCAACCATCACAAGATATACCGGCTGGTGTCCTGGTTCGCCACAATGGCGCTGAGTTTGCGGCGCACATACTCTGCATTGATCCGGACAACTTTCTTGCCCAGATCACTCCCTTTGAACAGGGTATCTTCCAGCAGTGCCTCCATGATCGTGTGCAGGCGGCGCGCGCCGATGTTTTCGGAATTGTTGTTGACGATGCAAGCCATGCGGGCGATTTCGCGGATAGCGTCCTCATCAAAACGCAGGTTCACCCCTTCGGTCTTCAGCAGTGCGACGTACTGTTTGATCAGAGCGTTCTTGGGCTCGGTGAGAATGCGGACAAAATCGTCCTCGGTCAGAGCCTTCATCTCCACCCGGATAGGAAATCGTCCCTGAATCTCAGGGATCAGGTCGGAGGGTTTAGACACATGGAACGCGCCCGCAGCAATAAAGAGTATGTGATCCGTGCGCACCATCCCGTATCGCGTGTTAACGCTTGTGCCCTCCACAATGGGAAGGATGTCGCGCTGCACGCCCTCACGGCTCACATCTGGGCCGTGGCCACTCTCTCGTCCGGCGATCTTGTCGATCTCGTCAAGGAAAATAATGCCGCTTTCCTCTACCCGGTCCAGGGCCATCCGGGCTACTTGCTCCATGTCGACCAACTTCTGCTCTTCTTCCTGCTCGAGGTAATCCAGGGCCTCGTCCACCCGCATTCGGCGTTTCTTGGGCTTGCCTTCCATCATGCCGGCGAGCATGTCCTTCATGTTGAACTGGATCTCCTCCATGCTTGCGCCTTCGAAGACCTGAAACGCCATGGGGCTCATGGAGTGCTCTCGCACCTCAATCTCGACGACATGCTGGTCCAGCTTTCCAGCGCGTAGCTGCTTACGCAGCTTCTCGCGCGAGCGTTCAACCAGGTCGAGATCCTTGCTCGCATTGCCGGGGCCGCTCTCTCCAGGAACGGGCTGGGTGCCGGAAAGCAGAATGTCCAGGACTCTTTCTTCGGCATTCCGCTCCGCTGTGTCCGCAACTTCCGTAAAGCGCCCCAGCCTGACCATGTCCACAGCCATCTCCACCAGGTCGCGGATCATGGACTCCACATCCCGGCCTACATAGCCGACTTCCGTATACTTGGTCGCTTCGATTTTCAAAAAGGGGGAGTTGGCGAGACGTGCGAGCCTGCGCGCGATTTCGGTTTTCCCCACGCCGGTCGGGCCGATCATGATGATGTTCTTGGGAGCAACCTCCTCCGCCATTTCGGGGTCCAGTTTCTGGCGTCGGAGACGGTTACGGAGGGCAATCGCCACGGCCTTCTTGGCCTCATGCTGCCCGACGACGTAGCGATCAAGTTCAGCGACGATCTCGCGGGGCGACATTTCGTCGAGCCCGCGGACGGGAGATGTCTGACGTTTTCGCACTTGCAGCAGATTCCTTTCGCGCACCCGGGCGGCTGAATCCCGGCTACAGCTTACGAGCGAGGATCAAGGGCGGATTTCATTTGCGCCGCCGGCCGCCGCGTGACGGTTTCAGTTCCTCGACGGTGATTTCTCCATTGGTAAAAATGCATATCTCGCTCGCGATTTTCAGTGACTCGAGAGCGATCTCCCGGGCAGACAGCTGCGTGTGGCGCAGCAATGCCCTGGCAGCAGAAAGCGCGTAGCTCCCTCCAGAGCCGACAGCCAGCATGCCGTCATCCGGTTCGATGACGTCGCCGGTTCCGCTGAGCAGATAGGTGGCCTTGCCGTCCGTGGCGATCAGAAAAGCCTCGAGGTGGCGCAGAGCCCTGTCCATGCGCCATTCCTGGGCCATTTCGACGGCGGCGCGGTTGAGGTTGCCGTTAAACTGCTCGAGCTTTGCTTCGAGCCTGGCAAAGAGCGCAAACGAATCCGCCGTAGCCCCTGCGAACCCCACAAGAATGCGATCATTGTACAGGCGCCGGATTTTCTTGGCGCTCGCCTTGATCACCGTGTCCCCGAGAGTAACCTGGCCATCGCCGGCAATCGCTGTTTCATCCCCGCGTTTGACGAGCAAAATGGTAGTACCGTGAAATGCAACATCGGCCTGATTCATGAGGGGGAGTATAGTCACCGCTCCGAAGCAGTGTCAAGAAAGCTCCTTCGGCGATAAATATCGCAGGAAGGACCTTTCCCGCCTTTGACGGCAATTGTCGCGCGCGACCGTCGATTTTGTGATTAAATCAATGCCTGATTATCGGGAGCGGCAACATGACAAAACGTCTGTATTATGAGAATTCTTACTCGACGGAGTTTGACGCCGCCGTGCTCGAGCAACTCACCGTAAATGGAAAGCCGGCCGTGGCGCTCGATCAAACCGCTTTTTATCCGACGTCCGGAGGGCAACCCTGCGATACCGGCTATCTGGGCGGCGTGAGAGTGGAGAGCGTGGAAGAGGACGCATCCGGAAGAATCCTCCACATCCTCGACTCGCCGCCTGCATCGGAACAGGTACACGGAACCATCGATTGGAGGCGGCGTTTCGATCACATGCAGCAGCACACAGGCCAGCACATCCTTTCGCAGGCCTTCCTCAGCGGTGCGCGAGCGGCCACCCTGTCGTTTCATCTGGGGCAAGAGACCTCGACCATCGATATCGACCTTGCTCAACCGGAGCCCGCAGTTCTGACCGCAGCGGAAGATCTTGCCGCGCGTGTGGTTTTCGAGGATCGGCCTGTCCACCTCCTGAACGTGTCGAAAGAAGAATTGGGCGCCCTGGGAGTGCGCAAAGAATCCCAACGCGAGGGAACAATCCGGGTCATCGACATCGACAAGTTCGATCGCTCTCCGTGCGGGGGAACGCACGTGCGCCGATGCGGGGAGATTGGTCTGATTCTCATCCTGGGCAGTGAACGCTACAAGGGAGGCTCGAGGGTGGAGTTTGTGTGCGGCGAAAGGGCCCTCAGAGCTTTCCGGAAGGACCATGAGGCACTGAAGGAAATGGGGCGGCTCGTCTCCGCGCATCCCCATGAAGTGCCACGCCTGACCGAAAAGATTCTGCTGGAGCGATCGGCTCTGCTGCGCGAGAAGAAGCAACTCGAAGATCAGATCCTTGAAATGGAAGCACAGGAGTTGATCCATGGTGCCGATAAGACGGGTGGAAGTGCAACCATCTGTCAGAGCTACAGCGATCGCAAGATCGAGAGCCTGAAGGTGCTAGCACAGAAGGTGGCCTCCTCACCCGGGGCGCTGGCCATTCTATTTGCCGTGCAGGAATCGGTACAGGTGGTCGTGGCTTGCAACGCCGATGTGCCGGGGGACTGCGGAGCTGTGGTAAAACAGCTGGCAGTCAAGCTTGGCGGCAAGGGCGGAGGGAAGCGCGAATTGGCCCAGGCAGGCGGAATCTCGACCTCCGCCCTCGAGGAATGGTCGCACGGCCTCGTTGAGTACTTTCGGACGTGCCGGCATGAAAAGGACAACCCGTTGCAAAAGACAGACTAAAAACGTCGGTACCATCAGCCTTGGTCGGGACTCGATATGAACGCCAGAATCATAGAGGGGCAAAGCTGGCGCGAAGTCCGGGCCGATGAGGCCCCGCTGACCTTGGCTGCCGCAGCCTCTCTTGCCGCCTCCATTCACGGATCTCTCATTCTCGGCGACGTGCTGCGTGCCTGTCATAAGGCTTTGCAGGAGCATTTTGCGCTGGTGCGCCTGAGCTTGGTCCAACACCGCTCGAACGAGTCCACCGCCACGCTGTATGCGCTCGACCAGGGCGGCGGAACCCCGCTGATCGGGCCGAAGGTCATCGTGCTCGAGAACTCACGGTTGAAGCAGTGCATCCTCGACCATGAGCCTTGCGTCGTTGAATTCAGCAGCACCGGCGCACAGGATGCCATTGAGCAACGGCACCTGCTTCGTCCCGAAGCGGGCGCGGTCATCTACTCGCCCCTGGTGCTGAGAGATAAATTCAAAGGCGTTTTAATCCTGGCTCTGCAGAAGGGAAGCCGGCTGGACACGGTGCATATGAGTCTTCTTTCCTACACGACCGCCCATCTTGCGCTGGCAATCGAAAACTCCGATATGCATTACCTGGAGTGCCGTCGCGGACGCCAACTCTCCATGGTCAGCGAAATCGCCAAGCAGGCCGTGATGGTCGAGGATTTGCAGGACTTTCTGCGCTCAGCGTCCGAGCTGATCCGGATCAGCTTTGATTACTCGCGAACCCAAATCTGGACTGTGCGCACGGCATCGGACGGGCTGACCCTCGCCGCCGAGGCTTGCAGAGCCGGTGCCGGCGCAGGAATGAATCTGCCTGCAATGGTCGAGGACTGCGCACGACAAAACAGCATCCTGTGCAATAACAGCATCCATGCCTCTTCCGACATTGAATCAGGTTCCAGGCTCGCCGTGCCCATCCGTCTGCGCGGGAAACTGCTGGGGATTCTCTTTCTGGAGAGCGACCGCCTGGATGCTTTTCCAGCCGACGACCTCGACACCATGGAGGGGATTGCGTCCCTGATCGCTTCAGCCTACGACAACCTGGGCGCGCTCGAATACGCGCAGAAATCCAACGAGTACATGCAGGCCATTCTCGAATCCGCAAAGCACGTGGCTGTTCTCTCTACCGATACCTCGGGCTATGTAATCACCAGCAGTGTTGGCTCGGAAATGATTTTCCGGCTATCCCAGAAAGATATCACCGGCACAGACATCCACAAGCTCTTCACAGAAACTCGTTTCCGCCGGGAGCTTTCGGCATACATCGCCAATCCCATGATCGCAAACCTCGAGCGTGTCAAGCTCACTCAGCAAAGAGACAAGGAAAACTCTTATCTGGATGTTTCGTTCCAGCGCGTCTACGACTCAGGGAAACGCCAGGTGGGATTCCTGTGCATCGTCCAGGATGTGACCCAGAACGTGCTGCTGGAACGCCAGCTCGAAGCGCTTTCCATAACGGACGAGTTGACCGGCCTCTACAATCGCCGGCAGTTTTTCTCGGCCATCGCGAGCGAGATGGAGCGCTGCCATCGGTTTCAGCGCAGCATTTCTCTTTGCTTCGTCGACTTTGACGGTTTCAAAAAGTACAACGACACCCACGGCCATCTGAGAGGGGACCAGGCGTTGAAGGAGGCGGGCGAGCTGATTCTCAGCCAGGTACGGTTGAGGGTGGACACCTGCTACCGTTACGGTGGCGATGAATTCACGATCATCATGCCCGAAACCACCTTGAACAATGCCCGGATGGTCGCCGAGCGCATCAGAGAACGGTTGAGCCTGCATTTCCAGCGCGAGATCACGCTTAGCATCGGCATCGCCTCATCCAGAGAATCAATGGCAGTTGAAGATTTGATTGAGAACGCGGATCGGGCCATGTACAGCGCAAAATCGCTGGGAGGAGACAGGACGGTGCTTAGTGAAGATTGACGATTGACGAATTGGGGTGGGGCCTCCATCGTTAGTTGTGGCGGCGGGATGCAGGCGCGCGCGAACCCAGAACTTCCAGCTTCACAGTCTGCCAGTCGTCTCTGAAATCCGGGGACCCGAGGTTGATCCGGTTCACCTTGAGAACGAGGTTTTCGAAAACCAGGCTTGTGAGCGGAGCTAGTTTGAAATCTTCTTCTCCCAACCGAATTGTCACCCCATACAGTTCTTTGGCGTTGCCGAAATCACCCTGAATCCGGACACCAAAAGAGGACCGCGGCCGCATCGTCACCGCCGGCGCGCTGATCGGCTCCTTGGGATTCCCTGTATCCACGAGAAAAAATCCGGCGACTACGGCGCGATTCTCCAACCGGACCCGGATCTGCTTGGCCGGGAGAGATTTGGCTGTGTCCGTCATCGACACAAAATTCAGTATGGGAACGCCGGGGCCCACCACTTCCACTGTGAAAATGTAATCACGATCCACGAAGGCAAAGTAGGCGCTTTTTTCCAGATCCGCCGCCGCGCCGCCTTGCGCTCGCGAGACAGAGCCTGACAGCGGCACGAGGCTCACGACGGCCCAGCCTATAATTGCGAGGAGCTGCATACTCTCCTTTCCTGCGGCCACCCTTCGACGCTCATCTCCAAAATCGCATGCAAAAGGTGATAAGATCCATCGACCTCCGTTGGATAGAATAATCGTTTGCTGACGGGAAGGCGAGGAAACAAATGACGGATATCACGCCGGTGATTCTCGCCGCGGGCGATTCTTCGCGGATGGGTTTCCCCAAGGCACTGCTCCCTCTGGGGGCGGGCACATTTCTGGCTCACATCCTCGACACCATGGATACGCTCGAACTCCCAGCCACTTGTGTGATCCTGGGAAGTCACGAATCCAGAATCCGGCCGCTACTGATCTCTCGGCGCGTACACATATTCGTGAATCCCAATCCGGAACGCGGTCAGTTTTCCTCCATGCGGCTGGCGCTGGAGAATCTCGCTCCTGATTGCACAGGCTGCTTGCTCTGGCCTGTGGACCAGCCGTTGATTTCGGCCGCTCTGGTGCGCAGTCTGATTCATCTTTTTCTGAATTCCACGGCCTTTTTGGCAATGCCGGATTGCACGGGGAAAGCGGGCCATCCGGCCATTTTTGGCAGGGGCCTGATTGCTGAGCTGCTGGCCGCGCCTCCTGACGCCAATCCCAAGCTCATCGTTGCCAGGCACAAGACCGGCGCCGTGTGGCTGCCTACGGAGGAAAGGAATACTGTGGAGGACATTGATACGCCGGAGGACTACTTCAGGCTCACGGGAGAAACTCTGGCCTCAGCGCTGGCGCGACGCGCACACGGAAAATGACGAGTTCCCCGCAAGGGTTGATTCTTCGTCCATCAGGCTTTTTTGGGCTTCGGAGCCAACTCCTCTTTTTCGGGGACCCAGCGGAATGG
>JBGQNR010000087.1:0-22481 GCA_041501225.1 Acidobacteriota bacterium | reverse complement strand
CGACACCGAGACGTACGAAGACCTCGTGGCGGCCGGAGTCATCGATCCGACGAAGGTGACGCGCACGGCGCTGCAGAACGCAGCCTCGATCGCAGCTCTCCTGCTGACGACCGAAGCTCTTGTTTGCGAGGTCAAGGAAGAAGAAAAGACTCCTGCCATGCCTCCCGGAGGCGGCGGCATGGGCGGCATGTACTAATCACAGCCGGTCAAGACCACGGAGGCCCCGAGGATTTCATCGGTGCCTTTGAGGCGTTTTCAGTTCGAATACAAAGGGCTCTGGCCAACCACCGGAGCCCTTTGTATTTTGGCCTGGTAGTGTATGATAAGCGCCGTGACCAAGAAGGTAGTTCGTAGCGCAGCCGGTTCTTATTTACTCCTGGGCTTGACGGCACTGGGCACGCTATTTTTCCGCATCGGATCGCTTCCCTTCCTCGGCAATGACGAATGCCGCTACGCACGCATCGCCGAAGAGATGAACCGGGCGGGAAGATGGGTCACGCCTGTATTGCAGGGATACCCGTGGCTCGAGAAACCGCCTCTTTACTACTGGATCACGATCTTAATCTACCGCGTCTTCGGCGTTAGCGAAGCCTCCGCCCGCTATGGCCCGGCTGTCTGCGCGCTGCTCGCCGCCGCTGCGGTTCTATGGCTTGGATCCAAGCTCTGGTCGCGCCGGGCCGGATGGATGAGCGGGCTGATTATGCTCACGGCCATCGGTTACTGTGCATTCGGCCGCAGCGCGACCCCCGACATGCCCATGATGGCCTGCTTCACCATTGCGTTCGCCCTGATGGCGGTTGCCGTCCTCAAGGACGGGCTGGCTCGGTGGGGGATCTGGGTGGCTTACGCTCTTCTCGGCTTGGCGGTATTGGCCAAAGGCCCGGTCGCCTTCGTGCTCACCGCTGGGATTCTAATGTTCTTTTGGACTCTGGATGAGCAGGGGGGGTGCCTTAAGAAATTGCATGTTATTTCGGGTGCGGCAATTGCATTGGCTGTGGCACTCCCCTGGCATTGGCTGGCGTTCAAGGAAAACGGCTTCTCCTTCATCGCAAGCTTTTTGATCAATCATAATTTCGCCCGCTATGTTACCGAGGTGCACCACCATGATCAGCCGTTTTTCTATTTCCTGCCGATCATGCTGGGGCTCCTATTCCCATGGAGCGGCTGGCTGCCGGCTCTGGTTCGCGGCCGTCCCCGGCTCCGGAGCTTTGACCTGCGCACCTGGGATCGAAGCGTCCTTTTCCTGACCTGCTGGGCTCTGTTCCCTTTCCTGTTCTTTTCGCTCTCGAGCTCGAAGCTGCCCGGCTACGTCCTGCCCTCTTTGCCTCCCATCGCCCTGCTGCTGGGCCGCGGCCTAACGGAGCTGACGCAGAGGCCCGAGGCCCCAGTGAAACTGAAAGGCACGCCCTGGATCTATTTGGTTTTTTCGCTGGGGTTGGCTATCGCACTACCCGTCATTATGTGGCAGACCTATCAAGATACATGGCACGCGGGCCTGATTCTGGCGGTGGCCGTGGCGTTGCCGGCGCTGACCGTGTTCTGGCTGGCGCGCCGCGGCAACCTTCGCGGCGCGGTTTATGCTACAGCAGTGCAGGGAGTGGTGGTGCTCCTGGCTGTGACTCAGTTCGGATTTGCCCCCCTGGCGGAATACAACTCCGCTCACGACATTGCCGGGAAGGCACTGGCCGCAAGCACGGGGAAAGTGCCGATCGTCACGTTCTCCTATTTCGACCACACGCTTTACTATTACACCGGCTATCGAATCGACGCGAACATTACCGACCCGAACGCCCTGTTGGAATATGCGCAAAAACAGTCTAACTTCCTGGTTGTCACGACAGAACAGCTGGCCCGGGATCTCGAAAAAATGCCCGAGCTCTCGGTCAATCGATTGGCCGAGCAAGGCAAGCTCCGCCTCCTGCAGGCCCGATTTCACCGCCGTTGAATCCGACATCCGACATCCGACTTCCGACCAAAGGAGCGAATTCAGAATGCAGAATTCAGAATACAGAATGGGCTTCTGCTGGGATGGCTCGAGGCTTGTTCTGTATTCTTAATTCTATATTCTTAATTCTGAGTTTTTCTTTCGGAGGTCGGTAAGGGGTATTCTTGACTCAGCGCTCCTGGGATAGTAACCTGCGTTCCTTGTTGCGGAGACAAATATGTTGATGCTTTTCAACACGTTTACCGGGAAAAAGGAGGAGTTCCATCCGTTAAAAGAGGATGAGGTGCACGTCTATACCTGCGGCCCTACGGTCTATGACTTTGCCCACATCGGCAATTTTCGCACCTTTGTTTTTCAGGACCTTTTGACCCGGTACTTGCGTTACCGCAACTACAGACTCGTGCACGTCATGAACATCACCGACGTCGACGACAAAACGATCCGCAATGCCCACGAACAGGGGGTGAGTCTCAAGGACTACACGCAGAAGTACACCGAGGCATTCCTGGAGGACGCCAAGGTGCTGCACATTGAATTGCCGGCGCTGCTGCCGCGCGCCACCGACCATATCCCCGAAATGGTAAAACTGATCCGTCAGTTGGAGGAGAAGGGCCACACTTACCGCAGAGAAGGCTCGGTCTATTTCAGCATCGCGAGCTTTCCCCGGTACGGCAACCTGAGCAAGAAGGATTTCTCCGGCATGCAAGCGGCGGGCCGGGTCGACACCGACGAGTACGAGAGGAAAGATGATGCCAGGGACTTTGTGCTCTGGAAGGCGCGCAAGGAAGGCGAGGATTTCTGGGAAACCGAGCTGGGACCGGGCCGGCCGGGATGGCATATCGAATGCTCCGCGATGAGCATGAAATATCTCGGGCCTACCCTCGACCTTCATTGCGGCGGCGTGGATTTGATCTTCCCTCACCACGAGAACGAGATCGCGCAGAGCGAGGCGGCGACCGGGCAGACTTTCGTGCGCTACTGGGTGCATTCCGAATTCCTGCTGGTCGAGGGCGAGAAGATGGCAAAATCGAAGGGGAACTTTTTTACCCTGCGCGATCTTCTTGCTGCCGGACATGCCCCGGCGGCGATCCGCTACCTGCTGTTGTCGGTCAACTACCGCCGCCAGCTGAATTTCACCACCGACGGATTGCATCAGGCGGAAGCCTCGGTGCGGCGTCTGGAGGACTTCCTGGCGCGCATGCGGGAGAAATCTGGCCCGGGCGAGCCAGGTACGGACATGGCTGCCAGTGTCGAAGCTGTGCGTCAACAGTTCATCGAAGCGATGGACGACGACCTCAACACATCCGCCGCGCTTGCCGTCATTTTTGATTTCGTGCGCTCCACCTATCAACGCGACGAACAGGGATCCATGACCGGGGGCGACGCGCGCGTTGCCATCGGCCTGCTCACCGAAATGAATCGTGTTTTGGGAATTCTGCGGGCGCAGCCTGCTCTACTCGACGCAGAAATCATGAAACAGATCGAAGAACGCCAGGCCGCGCGCAAGCGCCGCGATTTTGCCGAAGCGGATCGGATCCGCGCATGGCTCCTCTCCCAGGGCATCCAGATCGAGGACACCAAGGACGGCATGCGCTCGAAGCGCATCCGCTGAAATCAGGCCCGCGCTGCGATTTTTCCCCCAGTTGAAATAACCACTGACCTGCTGAAACTATATGAGCATGACAGCGCCGCATCAGCTCGTGGGGCGAAAAGGAGAGCGTGTCGCCTGCCGTTACCTTATGAAGCAGCGGTTTGACATTTTGGCGCGCCGGTTCCAGGCGCGCCGGGGTGAAATCGACTTGATTGCCCTGGAGGGGAATGTGCTGGTTTGTATCGAGGTCAAAACCCGTGCCTCGCGCGCATTCGGCGATCCCTGGGAGTTTGTGGATTGGGAGAAACAGCAGAGCCTGCGGCTGGCGCTCGAGGAGTTCGTGGCGCGCTACGATCTCGGCCAATACGCCTACCGCTTCGACGTGGTCTCGGTGATCGCCCTGGGCACCCGGGAGCAGGAAATCAACCTGTATCGCAACGCTTTCTAACACCACAGTTCGTAAGAAGATCTGGTACCAACATCAGAACCTTCTCCGCGCCCTCTGCGCTCCCTGCTCCGAAGATAGCTCTTAGTGTCTTGGAGTCTTCGAGTCTCAGTGGTTCCTAGTCCGCTCAACCACTAAGACTCTAAGACTCGAAGACGCTATGAACTGCATCATTTTCATGCGTCGCAGGGTGCGCGCCACGCGCATGAGCGACTGCTCCGAAAATGACTCGCCTCAAAACTGCAAAAGCAGCCACGAATGGCACGAACTTCTTACCCATTCGTGTCATTCGTGGCTGCCTCAAAAAGGCCATTAATCTTCATGCGCCTGGGTGCGCGCCACGCGCATGAGGGACTGCGTTAAGGTTTTTTGTTGCCGCTGTGCTTTGACGCTCAAAGTCGTTGACCCTGGTCCCTCAGCTTTGCTACTATCTGTCGGCCTCAAGCACGGGGCGGGAATAACTCAGTGGTAGAGTGCAACCTTGCCAAGGTTGAAGTCGCGGGTTCGAATCCCGTTTCCCGCTCCAACTACCCTAAAATCCCACAATAACTTGTCAGAACGCGAAGCGATAAAGTCCCAATTTTTCGGAACCGTGTCGCGCCAGGGTCGCGCAATTTCCCAACTCAATTTCCTTTGCGGTTGAAGCGCCGAAGAACATGGACCAACGCAGCGACAGCAGGTTTGGGAGGGAGGCTGCAGTTTGTTGAGCCGCAACCTTGCCAACTCATGCTATCCTCCCCCCGGCAGTTCAAAAACAACCCATCAGGCTCTAAAGCGCAGGCCTATCCTGGGAGGAACTCATGCGTCGAACATCATACTGGCGGGGGGCGATCACGCTGGTTGCGTGCGCTGCGGCATTGGCTGTTCCGGTTATCTATTCGCAGGCGCCGACGCCGGCCGGTGCTGCGTTTCAACTCAAGGCTTTCAGCACGCACCAGGCGATGGCCGAGGCCTCGCCCTACAAGGCGCTGTCGTGGCAGTCGATCGGTCCGGCCAACAACACCGGGCGCATGACTTCGATTGCCGTAGCCGACGACAACGGCCGGCGCACAATCTATGTAGGCGCCGCCAGCGGCGGCATCTGGAAGTCCGACGACCGCGGCAACACCTGGCGGCCCATCTTCGAGCACGAAGCCACGGCGAGCATCGGCGACGTCGCGGTTGTGCCATCGGATCACAACATCGTGTGGGTGGGCACGGGCGAGGACAATTTGTTTCGCGCCGGCATCGCCGGAACGGGCATCTACAAGTCGATTGATGCAGGCAAGACCTGGCGCCAGATGGGCCTGACCGACAGCGGCACCATCGGCCGCGTCCTCGTGCATCCCACGAATCCGGACATCGTGTACGTCGCGGCGTCAGGTCACGAGTGGACGCCCAACGAGATGCGCGGGGTGTTTAAGACGGCTGACGGCGGCAAGACGTGGGCGAAGGTCTTCTACCGCAGCCCCAACACGGGCGCGGTGGATCTCGTGATGGACCCATCCGATCCCAACACGCTCTACGCCGCGATGTGGCAGCGCATCCGCAGGAAGTGGAACGATCCGCGCGTCGAGCCGGGCTTTAATGAAGGCGGCGTCTGGAAAACAACCGACGCGGGGAAGACCTGGACAGCGATTAACGACGGGCTCACGCCGGCCGAATTTCGCGGACGCGTGGGCATCGACATCGCGCGCTCCAACCCGAACGTGATTTACGCCATCATCGACAGCTCCGACACGGGGCGGCCCGCCAAGCCCGGCGAACGTGACGCCTACACGCGTTTGCTTCCGCCCGGCAGCAACATCATCAAGGGTCTCGAAGTTTTCCGCAGCGATAACAAGGGCCAGTCCTGGCGGAAGGTGAGCGGCCAGACTCCTGAGACGGCGCTGAACATGATGAGCCTCGGCAATACGTATAGCTGGGTGTTCACGCAAATCCGTGTCGATACTAAAGACGAGAACACTGTCTACGTCCTCGCGTTGGGCGTCAGCGTGTCACACGACAGCGGCGCCACGTTTACCAGGTATCAGGCCGGCGGCGGCGACAACCATCGCATGTGGATCGATCCGGCCGATGCGAAGGTCACTTACGTCGCTGCCGATAGCGGTTTCATCATGACGCAGGACGGCGGGTTGACGAGGAAGCCCGCATCCGGCATCCAGGGCACGCAGTTCTACAACGTGGAAGTCGACAACCAAACACCGTTTTACATCTACGGCTCCATCCAGGACACCGGCAGCCGTCGTGTGGCGCTCGACTTGAGCAAAGGTCGCGACACCCTGAAACTGCTCAATTGGCAAAGCGCGCCCGGCGGGGAGGGGAGCAACCAGGCCATCGATCCGACGGATCCCAACATCGTCTACTCACACGGCTACTATGGCAACTTCACGCGCACGGACTTGAGTCCGCAAGCAGCAGCGGCGGCAGGGCGCGGGGGTGGCGGCGGCCGCGGCAAAGACATCCGGCCGAAGATCGGGCCGGGCGAGCCGGAACTGCGCGCCCAATGGATGGCGCCGATCATCGTTTCGCAGTTCGATCACAACACGATCTATGCGGGCTACCAGTTCGTGTATCGCTCAAAGGATCGCGGCGACACGTGGGAGCGGATCAGCGGCGACCTTACCGACAACAATCCGGCGCAGATGGGTGTGAATCCGTTTGCAATTCCGTATCAGACCATCACACAGATCGCGGAATCGCCGCGCAGGGCGGGGCTCCTCTACGTCGGCACGGACGACGGACACGTGCACGTGACGATGGACGATGGCAAGACGTGGACCGAGTTGACGAAAACCTTGCCTTTTACCGCGCGCAAGTGGGTCTCGCGCCTGGTGGCCTCCAAGTACGACGACGCGACCGTGTACCTCGCCCAACGCGGGCGTGAAGACGACGACTTTGCCCCGTACCTGTGGAAGTCTACAGACTACGGCAAGTCGTGGAAGAGCATCGTCGGGAACATCCCCGCGGGATCCGTCAATGTCATTCGGGAGGATCCGACCGCGCCCAACCTCCTTTACGCCGCGAATGAATTTGGCGTCTACGTGTCTACCAACGGCGGGCAGAAGTGGAACGTTCTGGGCGCCAACCTGCCGACTGTAGAAGTGTCCGACTTGCAGATCCAGCCGCGGGACAACGTCATCGTCATCGCGACCTACGGCCTCGGCATGTGGGTGATGGACGCGCTGAAAGTGCTTGCCGTGAAGTGACGGCAGCTGCTGTGCGGTTCGGCGCCGTGACCTCCTTGCGGCGTTTCATCCGCCGACGAGTAGGACTACGGAATGGGGAAAGGCACTCCGAAGGGTTCCGATGTCGACTGGCAAACGTACCATGTCGTTGGCGGCCAAGCCATCGGCCTGATCCTCAACAACGAAGAGTTGCTGTGGTTGCGGAAGGTCTGGGCCGAAGCCACAGGGAGCTGATCCGCGCTCGGCGTTCACCCTATCGGGCATGCGGGCGCGAAAAATAGTTGGCGCAAATGCCGGCTCGCCAGTCAGATCTGTTGCGGCATGATGCCGCAGGAGGTCAATGGCTTGCCGTGGCGTGCCGCGGTTGTCTGTCGATCGATCCGAGCCTGGTGTCAGGCCTGGAAAACTCACTTTTGTTCCTGCTCGTGATGGCACCTTTGAAGCTCGCAGACAAAAATAAATTCCCCGGGCCTGACACCAGCTCGGCGCACCTACTCGTCTGCTAAAGCCTCACGCGGAAGCGCGGAGAAAGAGGTTGTTCTCTCCATTCTCCGCATCTGCGCGTGAGCCCATTATCCCGAATGCAGGCTCAATGCAGGAGGCCGCCCCGGCTACGGACTCGGGATTCACCGGATCCTGTCCCCGGAACTCGACTACATCCCAGGGTCGTCGGCTGAGGGGCCATAGATTGATGGCACCTTACCCCCCATCGGGCGCAGGTACGTGCTGAGTTGACCCCGATGGTGAATGGCGTCAAACAGGAATCCCCAGACCATTTGGCCGAGGGTATCTTCCCACGTGCCGCCGTTACCCATCAGAAAGCGGACTTTTTTATTCCATGCCGCTTCATCCATGCGCTCCATTCGCTCGTTGACCTCGGCCGACGAATGTTCGAACGCGGCCACGACCTTCTCGATGTCATCCGGCGGGGTCGACTCTTTCCATTCGACGACTCCGTCTTTGATAAGGCTGACGAGCGCCGCCTCTTCGATCGCGAGTAGCCAGGCCAGTTCGATTGCGGTGCGGGCCTTCGGATCGGGGCGGTAATCGAGCCGCTCCTTGGGAATTGCCTTGAGGACGCGGACAAAAGCGGTCCTTTCGGCCTTGCGACGAGCGACACAGAACTCGAGGTTGGTCATCACTCCTCCTATCGGCATCCTGGTTTGTTCCTTTGGCTGAAGTCCGATTCAAGTGATCTCCTTGATGAAAAGGCAAGAGATCGATCTCGAATGTCTTGTATGTATCGCGTGAACTGACGCATTGTAAAGGCTATTTCTGCTTCTGCCCAACCTTTAAAGCGAACATCTTGATCTCTAAAAACGTACGAGACATCTTACAGGAGCGAGAATTGCGCAGCCATAAAAGATTCTATATCTGGTTATTTCGACAGCGGGTTCCGGCCTCTCAAATGGCCATTCGCGCTCCCGAGCGTGAAGCGGCATGGTCCATCGGCTATGCACTGTTTTATGTGATCGCAGCGACGGCAACAGGACTGGTGATCCGATCCTTTCCTTTGCCATTGCTCGGCGCTGCCGATTTTACTCAGGACTTCTGGTACTCGATCCCATTCAAGATCGGGCTGCTGCTGATCGTGCCGCTCGTTGCCTATCGGATGAATGGATATCGCCTGCGCGCCTTGCTGCCCGGCTGGAAAGCAAATCCATGCAGGATCTCCAGCAGCCCGATGGATTTCATGGTTCCTGTTCCCAGGTTGCAGCCTGCTCTGATAGGATATGACCCATGCAAAACACTGACTGGCGCACCCGCGTGGCGCTGGGGAAAACCGGACTGCAGGTCAGCCGGATCGGCCTGGCCTCATCCTACGGACTCGGCGCCGATGGCCTTCAAGAAGCCTACGAAGAATACGGAATCAACTATTTCTATTGGGGAACCTTGCGCAAGGAGAGTTTCGGCGAGGGGATCCGCCGACTTGCGCAGCGCAAGCGGGAAGAGTTAGTGGTCGTCATTCAATCCTATGCCCGCCTGGTTGGCATGCTGACCTCCAGCCTGGAGCGGGCTTTGGGACGATTGAAGCTCGATCACGCCGACATTTTTCTCCTCGGATTCCACAGCCGACCCCCATCGCGCCGGATCATGGACGCGGCGCTCCGGCTACGGGATCAGGGCAAGGCCCGTTTCATCAGCGTATCCTGTCACAAGCGGTCGACCTTCCGCCAATATGTCAACGACGGCATCTTCGATATGGTGATGTTCCGCTACAGCGCGGCCCATCGCGGCGCGGAGACTGAGATCCTGCCTCACCTGGAAGTACCAAATCGGCCCGGGACCGTCGCCTACACGGCCACGCGCTGGGGACAGCTGGTTGACCCGAAGAAGATCCCACAAGGAGAAGCCGTGCCGCGCGCCAGCGACTGTTACCGATTCGTCCTCTCCCAGCCGCAAATAGATCTATGCATGTCGGGCCCCGCTAATGTGGAACAGATGAAGGAAGGGCTTTCCGCGCTTGATCGCGGACCGTTGAGCGCAGATGAAATGGCCTGGATGCGCCGCATCGGCGACGCCGTCCACCACCGGCCTTGAAGAATCATGGGACGGGAGGATTTATGAATGTCGGATCATGCAAGCTCATCGTTGCGGTGGTGCTTTTTTCGATGGCCTGCTTCGGATCTCCGCAGATCGGAGTGGAAATACGCATTTGCTTTATCAATCTATGAGGTACCTGCATGCGTCGTAGCTACATTTTGGCGAGTATGACTCTACTTAGGTTTTGGGCCCTCTCTGTCGCCGGCCAGACGCCGGCGCCGAAGACCCATAGGCTGGAGGCTACTCCGGCGACCGTCGCCTATGGCTATTACTGGTCGGAGGCGAAGCCTGCGCTCAGGATCGCGTCGGGCGATATTATCGACGTCGACACTTTGCTGACCAACAGTCCCTCGGGCCTCACCAGGGCGGGCGTCCCGGACAACAAGATTCAGGATTCGCTGAGGGCGGTCGTTACGGAAGTAACGGGAGAGAAGCGCGGACCGGGTGGTCACATTCTTACCGGCCCGGTGTACGTCGAAGGCGCGGCGCCGGGCGATACGCTCGAAGTGAGGATCCTCTCGATCGATCTTCCGATCGACTACGGGTACAACGGCTGCAGTGGCTTCGTCCCGGAAAACTGTGACCGCTCCGCAGGCTCGAAGATCATTCAACTCGACAGGAACACCATGACGGCGCAACTGTTCCCCGGAATCGTCATTCCGTTGCGGCCGTTTTTCGGCAGCATGGGAGTGGCGCCGGCCCATGAACTGGGCCGGGTGAGCAGCACTCCGCCGAGCAAGCATGCCGGCAATATCGACCTCAAGGATCTCACCGCGGGTTCGACACTCTACATTCCGGTGTTCGTGCCGGGAGCCTTGTTCGAGGTCGGCGATGGACATGCGGCGCAGGGCGACGGCGAGGTCGATCAGACGGCCATCGAGACCTCCCTGCGCGGCCGCATTCAACTCACGGTCCGAAAGGACATGAAGCTCACCTGGCCTCGGGCAGAGACGGCAACGCACTTCATAAGCATGGCGACCGATCCGGACCTGGCCACTGCCACGAAGATCGCGATCCAGGAGATGATCGATTTCCTCGCAAGCACCAAGGGGCTGACCAAACATCAGGCCTATCAGGTCGTCAGCATGATCGGGGACGTGGCTATCACCCAGTTGGTGGATAAGCCGAACCTCGGAGTTCACGTGAAGATTCCCAAGAGTATCTTCAAGTGAGCGAAAAGTGGGCGTCCCATACGCGGGTTGGGAAAATCCTCGGGCTCCGTTGATTGCAGCCTGATGCTTCTCGGAGTCGCTATCGGAATCGGCGTCTGAACCGATCGCGATACCGATTCCGATTCAAGCCCGGAATATAAGGCGGATTCGGATAGAGAGGATCTATTTCGCCGCGCGCCAGAGTATGGTGAAATTTTCGTCTTTTCTGTGTTCGCCGGACCGCCCGTCGAATCCGAGGCCATAGAGTCATTGGAGTCGCAGGCCCGCTATATCGCTCGTCCGGCCAAGGCCATATACTCCCTGCAGAAACGACCGGACGGGACCCTGGGACTGAAACAGCGCCCGGCCCGCGCACAGGCGCAACTGTGCTCGTCCTCGACCCACCGGAATGGATTCATCGGATCACGGCGCATATTCCCGAGCCCGGGCGGCACACCCGACGCTCCTATGGCGCCTATTGCAACCGGCCAAGAGTAACCTCCAGAGCTGCGCTTGAGGGCCCTGACCACGCCGCCCAGGACTCGGAGTCTGCCACGGAAACACGGCGCACCTGGGTGCGCTTACCAATAAATCAATCCAAGGGAGTCATGACCTCCCACACGGCATACAGGGGCATATCGGGATTCCAAGATGGACTCAAACCTACAGCAGATAGGATCGAATTGTGAAACAGTGATCAAGCGTGCCGGGAGACCTCGGCATATCGATCCTGAGTGTGGATTCGTTTGACAGGGAACAAAAAGCACACGGTCAGGCTACGCGTCGCTCGTGACGATGATGAAGCCCGCCTATTTTGGGAATCTCGACAACCATGCCTTTATCGGGTAATTGCACTTCTCTGGTTTCTGGTGAATCCTTGTTCAGTCCGAGATGACAGCGAGAATCGTGATAATACTCGAAATCGTCAAAGCACATCGTGCGCTGGTCTGCCGCCGAATCGCGAGTTTTGCATGATCGCGAGAGGCATCGAGCCCGGAGTCGACGAGGCTCCATGGAAACTGCGGACGGGATCGCGCCGGCCCCGATATCGCGGGAAGTGTTAAAGGACAGACGATCACGTAGTGCCGGAGATGTTCCCGGCCGGTGAGATTCAGCAATCATCGGGGAAAGAGCGTGGCGCCCTTGGTGCTTTCGCCGCAGATACCGGTGTAACCGGAAAGAAGTGCGCCACCGCAGCATGATCTACAGGAGGACATTGGATGAGCGAACAGGACAATAATGGTAAGCAGGATGCTTCCGGGAAGGAACCGGGCAAGGCGATTGGACGGCGGGATATTCTGCAGGGACTATCCACGGTTCCTGTACCTGGCTTTTTAGGTTATGCCGTGAAAAAGCAGGCTGATTATGAAAATGCCCGGCTGGCGAAAACGGCAACCATGGCTTCGGCAAGGAAATCCAACAACGGTTGATTTGCCTCAACCAGAACCGGAGACTGCATCCATGACCAGACCCGTCACACTCTTCACCGGACAATGGGCCGATCTGCCTCTTGAAACACTCGCCGGGAAAGCCCGGGGCTTCGGCTTCGATGGACTTGAGCTTGCCTGCTGGGGGGATCATTTCGATGTCCGCCAGGACGCCAAGGACAAAGCCTACTGCGACTCCCGGCACGAAATCCTCACACGGCACGGCCTCAAGACATGGGCCATCAGCAATCACCTCGTCGGCCAGGCGGTGTGCGATAATATCGACGAACGTCACAAATCCATTCTCCCCGCGGACATCTGGGGAGACGGCAAGCAAGATGGCGTTCGCAAGCGCGCACAGGAGCACATGATGAGTGCCGCCCATGCCGCCAAAAACCTCGGAGTGAAAGTCGTGAACGGTTTTACCGGCAGCTCGATATGGCATCTTTTATATTCGTTCCCGCCGGTCAGCCGGCAGATGATTGATGATGGCTACGAGCTATTCAGACGCATGTGGAACCCCATCCTTGACGAATTCCAGAAGTGCGACGTTCGATTCGCGCTCGAAGTGCATCCGACAGAGATCGCGTTCGACCTGGCGAGCGCACAACGCACCTTGGCTGCCATCGGCCATCGCAAGGAGTTCGGATTCAACTTTGACCCGTCTCACCTTGGCTACCAAGGCGTGTCCTGCGCCAAGTTCATCCGCACGTTCGCCGATCGCATCTATCACACGCATATGAAAGACGCGTGGTGGGGGCATGGTGATGGCAGCGTCGGCGTGTTTGGAGGTCACATCGACTTTGGAGACCCGAGGCGCTATTGGGACTTCCGCAGCCTCGGCCACGGCGATATTAAACTTGAAGAGATCATCGTGGCTCTCAACGACATTGGCTACACCGGCCCCCTCAGCGTGGAGTGGGAGGACTGCCGCATGAATCGCGAATACGGGGCCACCGAAGCCTGCGCGTTCGTAAAGAAACTCAACTTCAAGCCGAGCGCCGTTGCCTTTGACGCGGCTTTCGAGAGAAAATGAGTAGGAAACATAACGAAAATAGCTGAATGACTGCACGAATACCCGGCCGGGCGACCCCATCATTGGAAGGCGGTTTCCTCCACTCAAGTGGACCGCGACCGGCGGAATTCTCCGGCGTGCAAAACAACCCTTTTGTTCTGGTACTATAGTGACAAGATGAGGATCCAAATGATTATAAAGAGTACAAGAAACCTGACGCGGTGCTTGATCGTCCCATTCTTCCTCTTCTGCCTGGCGGCAGCGGGGATGTTTGCGCAGGAGCAAAAACTGGTCCCGATTCCCCTTGAGTTACCGCAACCGGGCTATGAGGGTACCCCTCAGAATCTTAAGGTGACAAACCTGGAAAAGTACGCCAAACGGGGTCCCTTTCTCGTCCCCGCTGGGGTTGTGAATGTTTCCAGGGGCAAGAAGGTTACCAGCAGCGACAAAGATGCCCCGGCCGAGGACCTCGAGATGATTACCGATGGGGACAAGACACAGGCCGCTGACAATTTCGTGGAATTGTCACGCGGAGTCCAATTTATCACGATCGATCTCGGCGCGGTGAATGAAATATACGCAGTTGTGGTTTGGCATTTTTACGCTCCCCGGGCCTACTTCTGCACGGTCGCGCAGATAGCCGACGATGCGGGATTCACAAAAAACGTTCAAACCATCTTCAGCAACGACCTGGAAAACAAAACCAAGACAGGCGTCGGCAAGGACTTGAACTATGTTGAATATTTCCAAGGCAAGCTGATCGACGCGAAGGGAGCCCGTGCGCGCTACGTGCGGCTGTACAGCAACGGTAATAACGTCGATGCTTTAAACAACTATATCGAGGTGGAAGTGTACGGCCGTCCGGCCAAGTAAGGATTGCGGGTGCGGAACGCAAGCGTTGGCCTGTGCGTGGGCAGTTCAAAAACGGCCTTCGGGGAAGTTGAGGGAACAGCGGAAAGCCGGAACAGCCGCCCCTCGGGAAAATGGGCTCCCTGCCGTTACCAGGCACGAATTTTCATTCATCTCGGACCGATCCTCTCCAGGAAAGACCGCAGACGATTGAGGTATTCAATGCCTGCCGTGTCGATGAGGTCGTTGTGGCCTGCGCCGGGAACCTCGTAGAATTCCTTCGGCGGTGCGGCAAGCTCGTAGAGCCTCCTGCCGAGCCGGAACGGGACAATCTCATCCCGATTGCCATGGATGAAGAGCTTGGGGCAGCCGATCCCTGGTATCTTTGACGCGGAATCAAACCTTACACCTGTGAGTGGCTGCAGCAGTCCGATCGGCATGACGGCCTTCGCCATGTCCCATGCCGTCGTGAAGGTCGCCTGCAGCACAATCCCGTTCACGGGCACCCTGGCAGCGAGGTCTACGGCGACGGCTCCGCCCAATGATTCCCCAATCAGGACCAGCTTGCTCTTGTCGGCCGCCCGCTCTCTCTTCCACCACCCGTAAGCAGCCAGGGCATCAAGGTAGAGCCCCTTCTCAAATGGTTTTCCCTCACTCTTTCCGTAACCTCGGTAGTCGATGATCATCACGTGGGTGTTCAGCTCACGGAGCAATCGGATCCAGCCGAGCCGATGGCTGACGTTGCCTGCGTTGCCATGAAAAATCAGGAGCGTATACTGCGCTCCGGGCCGCGGGACGAACCATCCATGCAGCCTCACCCCGTCTTCGGCGACGATTTCCAAGTCCTGGTACTCGAGGCCGAGTGACGAGGGATTTCCCTCGAGCTCCTGCGCAGGAAAATAGACGAACATCCGTTCGAGCACGTTTGTAGTCATTGCCGGCAGCAGGATGCCGCACAGAAAAACCAGGATTACCCAGTGCCGGCGAGCAAACCGGCCGGCTGCCTTCCAATGAGAGGTCACAGAGCACTATTGTATTGTGGAATGATCAGGTTCAGGCAACTATATCTCAAGTATTCAGGCAAGATTCCGGACAGGAGCATGTTTCATCCCGCTCTCCTGCCTGCGGCAGACCATCAGGAACGCTGCCTGGGGGGTCATTCATTCTGTATTCCCAGCCGGATGTGCGATGGGTACTGCGCGGAGTTGTGCACGCGCTGCGTCGCCTTCGCGCCGCGCTCCTTGACGGCACACCAGGCAAGCACTGCTTCGCGCGCCTGGAATCCTCCGCCAGCTCCGGGCGATAGACTTACGCCTGCTTACGGCCGATGGCCAGGATCTCTTCGGGGGAAGCAGTCCCGGTCTGATTCAGTTTCTGAATGGTCACTCCGGCGACGAAATTCCCCAGCTGCGCGGCCTCCACCGTGTCGCAGCCGGCCGCCAAGGCCAGGCTGATTCCCGCCAGGGCGCTATCCCCCGCGCCCACGGTATCCACCCGGCCGAGGATCTGGATGCCGGGAATCTCGCAGAGGCCGAGGTGGTCGACGGCAACGAGGCCCAGTCTCCCGCGTGTCACGAACACCGGCCTGCCAAACCGGGCATGGAGCTGGCTGGCTGCTGCGAGCGCCTCCTCACGGAGGACTAGCTCCTCAGCGGCTCGCTGCGTCCCGCACAAGCGGGCCGCTTCGTGATCGTTGATCTTCATCCAGGCGCCGGAGTAGGACTCGCTGTAATGCCGGCTGTCGACGATGAAGACTTTCGCGGGAAACGCTCCTATCAGCGCCACGAGCCCTTCACGCAGCTCCGCGGTGTGAATCCCCTGCCGGACCTGCTGGTTCACGATGACCACGTCCGCTTCCGGCACTCGAACCCGGCAGCGTTCCAGGAGTGTCCGCGCAGTTTGCGACGAGAGCTCGTTGAAGTTGCCGAAGTCGAATCGGTTTCCCTCCCGTTTCTCGACATGGGGCTTGTTGTAGGCGAGCGTCGCCCAGTTTTCCCGCTGGACGAGCATATCCTCGGTGTTCACTCCCGATGCCTGCAGCAGGCGCATCATCTGGTGGCCCCACGGGTCGTCGCCGACCACGCCGAGCGCACGGACATTCCGGCAGCCCGCGGCAACCACGTTGTTGACCACGTTGCCGGCGCCTCCGAGCGAGTACTGCTGCTCCCTCACGGGGTTGGTCATCAGCCCCGTCTCGAGCGATTTCTCGCTCCTGGCCGAATCGATGAACCAGTAGATGTCGAGGCAGTAGTCTCCGAGCACCAGGACACGGGCCCTGGTGATCCTGTCGAGAATCGAACGGAGCTGCGCCACAGTCATGGGCGCGAACTCCCGGCCAGGCAATTCAGGTCTGGTTTCGAGCATTTTCCCGTCTCCCTTTCCTCAGTCCTAACATACAATAAACCTCTGGTACCCTCCGCATTTTTCTATGGCGTAAAAAGGAGTTGCCCAGCATCCAGGAGCAAGGACCATGCCGACCCAAGACGACATCAGAGACGTGCTTGACCGGACCCGCACATACTTCGTCAACTCGCTGCTGCCTTTCTGGATGAACAAGTCGCCCGATCCCGAGTACGGAGGCTTCCTGAGTTACTTCGACCGCGATGGCCGGCCGACGGGCGAGACGATCAAGCCCTTCCTGATGCAGATCCGGATGCTGTTTGCCATGTCAGCCTCCCATCGCGCAGGCTACGGCGGCGGCAGGTGCGCGGAGCTGGCCCGGAATGCCGCCGATTTCATCATCGACCATTATTGGGACCATGAAAACGAAGGATGGTACTGGATTGCCGATCGCCAGGGGAATCCGACCTACAAAGACAAGGTCGGCTACGGGCACTGCTTCGGCATCTATGCCTTCAGCGAGTACTTCCTCGCCACCGGTGACCCCCGCGGCCGGGAATACGCGGAGAAGACCTACGGCGCCGTATGCAAACACATGGCCGATACGCGGCACGGCGGATTCCTCGAGCTGATGTCCCCGGACTGGCAACCGGCGCGTCCGGGGATCTATGGGGGCGACCGCAAGAGCCTCGACGTGCACATGCACATGATGGAGGCCCTGACCACCTTCTACGAGATGACCCGATACCCGACCCACCGCAGGCGCCTCCTCGAAATCATCGACCTGATCCTCACCCGCATGTTGCGTCCCGACGGCACCGGATACATCCAATTCACGATGGACTTCGAGCCGCTCCCCGCCATTCTGTTCGCGGTTTCCTGGGGACGGGACGCGACACCGGCCGACGGCGTCGCGCGGCCCTTGGGCATGACCTCTCCCGGGCACAACGTCGAGTTCGCCTGGCTGCTCCTGCGCGCGGCGGATATCCTCGGCCTGCCGCGCGAGACTCACGCGGACCTGGTCGGCAGGATCATGAGTCACTGCATCCGGATCGGCATCGACCATGAATATGGCGGCGTATATGCCGACACCCCCTCTGACGCCCCTGCCACCCTATGCGAAAAGCAGTTCTGGCAGCAGGCGGAGGTCCTGATCGGGATGCTGGATGCCTATGCGCTGTTCGGCGACGAAATGTATTGGGATGCTTTCCGGAATGTCTGCGATTTCGTCTTTACGAAGATGGTCAACATGGAGGCCGGGGGCGAGTGGTTCGAACGGCTGGACAGGGAGGGAAAGCCGATTGACGAGGCGCTGGGCCATGCGTGGAAGATCTGCTACCACACCGTGCGGTCCATGATCGAGACCATCCGCCGGCTGGAGAAGTTGGCCGGGTGACTCCCGGAGAAATCAAAACAAAAGCGCCATGGATTTCACGGATTTGTTAAAAAATTCTCGATCATGTACTGGGGCAGGTCGCTCCAGTTCAAACGTATCATCCTGGGCTATTTGAATCTGTGGAATCCGTGAAATCCGTGGCGTTTTTGTTTTTAGCCCAATTCGCTCTGAAAGCGGCGGCCAGCTAATGAGTCCCACTTCCGATTGCACCCCTCTTCTGGCAGGTAGCGCCAGCACGCGATACTCGATTTTGCGCAACGCTCCGACGGTCGAGTACGATGCAATGCCGAACGGCGTGGAAAGATCGATTTGTCCGGGACGAAGACTGATTTCTCTCCCTTCCAAAGCGACGTCGATGATTGGCTCGTCGTCGATCCAAGCCTGTATCCGGTCGTCGGTCACGCGCAGCCGCAGGGCATACCAGCGCCCCTTGGTAAAGTTCCGCTCGATCATGGTCTCGTTCTCGGACGCGTCGCGTTCGTCCAGGCTCGACAGCCCCACTACCCGGCCGCCCCAACCGCCATTGATCCATGAGCAATACGCCTTCTTGACCGGAAAGGTGATGCCCGCGAAGAAATCCTGCCCATCCAACCGGGCGGCTTCGAGGCGGACCTCATAATTCGACCGGGGAAAAGAGCCGGCCCATGTGATGCCCGTCAAGGCCCCCGCCCCGAGAATGACCGTTCCGTCTTCGACACGCACCTTGCCACGCCCGCTGAACGGCGTTTCCCGCCAGCCCTGCAAGGACTTGCCGTCGAACAGCGATTGCCATTCGCCAGCTCGCGGTTGCGCCGCGGCAGCCTGCGGCGCCTTGCCGGGTGTCGCGCCCGGGCCCGGACCCGCAGCCGCAAAACCGCCGATCGCAAGGCACAGCATCGCCGCGAAAAGCGGCAGCCGGTAGAGCAATTTTCTGGAAGCAGATGAAGCGCACATAATGGTGAAATCATGCAGCCGGCGGACAGGAAAAACAAGCTTCATGGGATCTCAGCTTTGAGGATGCGTTCCTTATCGCCGCGAACGGCGACAGCCAGCAGCGCAACCTTGTGGAAGCAGATGATGCGCATATCCCCATTGAGCCGGCTGGCAGGGAAAGTAGGTCCCGGCAGCCCGCTGGGACCTGAAACTCGGCAATTCTAAAAACGGGCTCTCTACAGTTTATGCGCTCGATTTGATCTTGCCCGATCACATCAGGTCCCGTTCGGCAGCCGGGACGTACTGTCCGGCTCCTTTGTGCTGTTTAGAGCATGACTCCCATCCTGGCCGCTTCCAAATACCACCCGCTCTCCGGGTGGTAGCCTATTTTCGAGGCTATGGCGCCTGTCACCGAAATTTCGATCCCCATTTGCTTTCAAGCGGCCGATCACGATATCATGAGCGCATGGATTATCGAGACATCATCACCATTGAACCCGGGAAACGAGGAGGTAAGCCCTGCATTCGGGGACTCCGCATCACAGTTTATGATGTCCTTGACTACCTCGCTTCAGGCATGACGCAAGCCGAGATATTGCACGATTTTCCTGAATTGACCTATGACGACATCAAGGCTTGCCTCGCGTTCGCGGCCGATCGTGAGCGCAAACTCACTACGGTTCCGGCGTGAAGCTTCTTTTTGACCAGAATATCTCCCAGCGTTTGATAGAAAAACTGAAGGATGAATTTCCCGGTTCCGCCCATGTCAAGGATTTCAGGCTGCAGTCGGCCGACGATGAAACCATCTGGAATCTGGCGAAACAGGAAGAGTTCACGATTGTTTCCAAGGACTCTGACTTTCACCAAAGGAGTTTCCTCTTCGGTCCCCCTCCCAAGGTGATTTGGATTCGATGCGGGAATTCGTCAACGATCGAGATCGAAACGATTCTCAAGATTCATGTAAAAGACATCCAATCATTTGATAATGACCGGAAGGCGGCGTTCCTGGCCTTGTCCTGATGCCGGAGTCAGCTTGGCCGGGCCCAGTGCATGTCAAGGCCTCTCGATGCTTCCCGCATCGAGCCGTTTCCGGGTCCTGTCCATAAAACGCCAGAACGCTTCCATTTCAGCCACGCGCGCAACGGAAAGCCGGATGGTCTCCGAGTCGGATGAAAGCTTGAGAGCCCTCTTGGCGCGCCGCAAAACTTTCTCATCGACGAAGAAGGACTTCCGTTTGAGTCTGGCTTGCCTCGACATCGTTGTCCTCGCAATTGCAGCGTTAGGCATATATTATCCATGAAACATGCATTTGCTTCAGTGATAATTCGGAGAAATCAGGGACGAAATCAGGGACAGCCTGTCCCCGAATTCCCCAAGCAGTTCGAATCAGCGGAATTTGTCAATCAGCATAATGTTGGATTCGGAGCGATCTAATTGGCTCCAGATGACCGAGCGGCCGTCGTGGGAGACAGAAAAACTGGCGTCGCTGCTAATTCTGATTTTCTCGATGGTTCCAACCTGGGTAGCTTTCTGTGATTCAAAGCTGAAGAACTTCAGAAGAGGCTTCGGCGCTGCCGCCGGGACCGCACCGAAATCGAGAAAGTAGATTCCTTGATCGGTCACTGCCCAGTGGCCACTTCGGACTGCCTCGATCACCGGAGTCTCCCTGCCGCCTTTCAAGGGCACGCGCCAGAGACCTGGCGCTTCGTTCCATGTCTTTGTGTAATAGAGCTCCTTGCCGTTGGGCGCCTCCACCGCCTCGAACCCCCCGTCTTTCGTCAACTGCCGGGGATTTCCGCCATCCGGCGACATTTTCCAGACCTGATGGGTACCTGACCTGTTGGAACCAAAGTAGATCCAGCGCCCGTCGCGCGACCAGCTGGGCCGTGCATTGAAGCCGTGATCGTCAGTCAGCTGCCGGGAAACTCGATTCTCCAGGTTGCGGACGAAGATGTCGAGGTATCCTCCCACCATGCTGTCAAAGACAACTTGTCTGCCGTCGGGTGACCAACTGGACGCTCCGGCGGTTCGGCTTCCCGCAAACGAGGTCAATGGAGTTGGATTTGACCCGTCCCCCGCTGCGAGCCATATCTCAGAGTACCCGGAACGCTCCGATGTGAATGCTACCCGCCTCCCATCAAAGGAAAACTGAGGATCCCTTTCCGGAGCGGAGGAGGCAATGATTTGGGCGGGGGAGTTGTTGATGTTGGCCGAGTGCGGAATCTCCATGCGCCAGATGTTAGTATCTTGATACAAGCGCTGATATGCGAGACGGGTAGGCGGTCCTTTGGAGATGGAAGGATTCCTTCCATCGTCTGCTCCGGGAATCCGCTGAGGTTCCGCCCCAGGGGAAGGGATGATCCGCCAGAGGCTTCGACGCCCGCCGCGGGCAGAAGAAAAAACGATTTCCCGGCTGTCGGGTGTCCATGCAAATCCATATATCGTGCTGCCGTCGTTGGTAAGTCTCCAGGGTTCTCCCTTTGGGGCGCCGTTAGCCAGGGGCAAGATGTAGGCGTCATTGCCTAGTGCAGAGGGTTGCCTGCGGAATACCATGTTCCTTCCGTCCGGGGAAAAAGCGCATGTGGAATCCGCTCTGAACTTTGCCGGTAGCGTAGTCATTCTCTGCTTTTTGCCGGTCTCGACGGACACCATAAAGATCGCGAAGCGTTCGATCTCGGAGTCCCGATCTCCGGTCGCAATCGACATTCCGTCCGGGCTCCAGGCTATCCACCCGCTGCCACTGCACAATCTGCGTTCGGCGCCTCCCCGTGGGGAGATCAAATAAACCGAGTTTTCACGGAGGAAGGCGATCTGATTGGCATCAGGCGACCACACGGGAACAAGATCAGGGGCAGGATCCATGGTGAGCCGCTGGGGCGTCCCTCCGCTCACCATCTGCACATAAATATCGAAATTGTCCTGTTTCTCACCGTCCCAGCTGAAGGCCAGCTCACGGCCGTCCGGCGACAGGCTTGGCTGCCGTTGCGTTCCTATATAGCTGGTGAGCGGGACCACCTTGAGCGGCGCCTCCTGTCCGGGCTCGCGCCGGAAATACCAGACGCCTGCGACGGCCAGAATCACCACGACAACAGCCAGCGACATCAGCAACCGACCGCGTAATCCCTTTTCCCGGACATGCACGACATCTGCTGATTCACTTAGTGCTTCCTGGATTTCAATCCGTACATCTGCGACGTCGTGTATCCGCTCGCGTGGATTCTTGCGCAAACAGCGCTCGAGCAGTTTCCGGACGGCTAGCGGAGTTGTCGCAGGCAACGCATCCCAGCCGGGCTCGCGGCCGAGGATAGACGCGATTGTCTCCGAAACTGTATCGCCCGGAAACGCCCGTCCTCCCGTCAAGCACTCGTACACGATGCAGCCGAACGCCCAGATGTCCGCTCGCTTGTCCACCGCTTTGCCTTTGGCCTGCTCCGGACTCATGTATGCGGCGGTTCCCAGTATTACGCCGGGGCCGGTCATGGCTTCGGTGATCGTGGGCGATTGGGTTGCGGCCGTGGCGGCCGATTCGGCTGCGAGGGGCCTGGCGAGGCCGAAGTCGAGGATCTTGATCTTGTCGTTGCCCGCGATCATCACGTTGGCGGGTTTCAGGTCACGATGGACCACCCCCTTCTCGTGTGCGGCTTCGAGTCCTTCGGCAATCTGGCGGCAGAGCTCGAGGGCTTCCTCCATAGGCAGCGG
>JBGQNR010000086.1:0-22536 GCA_041501225.1 Acidobacteriota bacterium | reverse complement strand
TGGAGACGACTGCCTGGGGCGATAGCCCGCTGTACAGGCTCTCGAAACCGCTGGAACCCACGACGAATTCCTCGGCGTCGGGACCCACGAGCAGGTAGTCATTCCGATGGGTGCGGTCCATGTCCCGGAGCAGGGATTGGATCTTTTCTTTCCCCAAATGCTCCACGATCTCATTGGTGAGCACGAATACGCATCCTAAGCTGCTCTCCAGATGCCCGAATGAGCTGTCGCTGCGCGCAAGCAGCGAGTATCGCCCCGATGTCAGATCGGTCAGGGTGATTTCCCTGTCGGTAGCGTTGGCGGCCTGGGGCCGAACCTGGAGCAGGTGAAACTCGTAGGCGGTTTTCCCGGTTTTACGTCCCTGTTCGTCAGTCACTTCCGAGAAGACCGGGCGCACGGCGAATTCCATGCTTACCGCCTGGCGGGTTTCGTGACTCAGATCGTCCATGATCTTGCGCACCAGGAACCCGAGATCGAAGATCTCCTTTCGACTGATAAGGCTCGGAAGGTCGATGGCATCGAAGATCTCGATCGACTCCGACTGGCCGGTCGACCAATTCGTGACCCGCCTCCGTGAAGCCAGAAGGCGTCTCAGCTCGGCCGGGATGTATGCGGCTATGCCTTCCTGGTTGTCTTTTCTCCTGGGGTCGAAGAAGAGATCCACCGTGCGGATGCTCGCGGTGCCGTCTTTTTCCACCGTCAGCACATCCATGCGCGTCTGACCGTTGTCGGGCGCGTCGTTTCGCGCTATCGGATTACCTCCCAATGCGTAAGTGGTTTCAGGATCCACGTACTCCCCCAACAGCTGGCAGATGTCCCCGTCTCTCTGGAAGGACATCACCCGCGGTCCGCCCTCGGAATAGCCACCGGTCTCACCCACCATGAAGGTCCCCATTCCCATCCCCACGCGGCCCACGGGATCGTCGCGCTTGATATCATGGCCCCAGGGCCAGGTGTTGGTGCTCTTCACCACCCCTGATATCAAAGGGAAGAAACAGGGCCCATACCAATCGCCGATCACAGGTTGAAAGGTGATGGACATGGACTCGCTCAGCGGATTGAGCCCGCTCCGGTACATCATGCTGACGGCCGGGGGATTGAACAGGCTCGCGAATACCTGTTTCATCACATTTTCCAGGTATTCGAGCCTCTGGTGGATAGTCTTCCCGTGCCGGTCGTCATAGTAGACCAGACTGTCGAACAGCCCGGCCGAAGGCAGCTTGCCGTCCTCACACGAGGCACTGGAGCGGAGAATGTAAAAGTCGCTCTGGGTCTTCTGCAACAACACGAGCAGCTCCTCTTTGATGACCCTGGGCACCTCGGCTTTCCGGAAGGCCTCCTTGATTTCCGCGTAGTCAGCCTTCGAGTATCCTTTTGTGTCGTTCTTGGCCCTGAGCAGGCGCTGAAGCTCCTTGTTGTGGTGGAGGAATGTGAAATAGAATGCAGATCCTAGCATCTTGGTGTTGGGAAGAAGGACCTGGACGTTTTCCAACCGATTGGGACCGCCGAAGATCAGGTACTTGATCAACAGGCAGTGGCCAAAATTCTTACCTCCCAGCGCGGTATGATACGTTCCGACTGGATAGCCGAGGTTTCGCATCTCGGTCACGCGGATGAAGTCGATCAGGCGCTCCAGCACTTCCTGTTCACGATCTCCCAGGTATCCGTAGTTGTCACTCCGGTTGACGATATTCGCGTTGGAAAATTCAACGAACGGGGTATCGGTGAAGATCTCTTCACCGGGCAGTTCGCCGCGAGAATTAAAATAAGTGTCATCGATCATCAAGGCCACCCATCAGAGTTTGTCGTCCGTGTAATGAAGGCTACGCCCATTCGGGATGCGCCGGACTATCCTATCCACGGGAGCCCGGCCGAAGGACGCCCTTTCCGCCAGCAGAGAAATACTACGACACACCGTATGCCCCGTCCAAGCCTCTCTCTGGGTTGAGAAGACCATGCACAGCCAGGCGCTGATCCACTGGCCCAAAAATGGGGTCAGGTCTGGAAAATTTCATTTTTGCCATAAACCTGCGTACTGCCAGCAAACATGCGGCAATGGTATCGCAGGTGCCATAGATTGAATTTCCAGATCTGACACCTCTCAGACGTCTCAACAATTGAATTCTCCAGACCTGATCCGTTTCAAGGCAATGGCCTTAGGAGTTAAATCTCCAAATTGGGCTAGCATAGCGTAGCCAGTTTTTGGTATGGTATCTCTTTGTCTGATAGAGGTTGCGGCGGCCATGAGTAGCCGGGTGAGCGGTTCCGATGAGCTTCGGACGCCTGGGGAAAGGGGCCGGCAGTAATCCGCCGAAGCCTCCGGTGCGAGCACACGCCCGGGAGTTGGGGGGTACGGATAAGACCGACCCACTGTCATCCGACGAGTCGACGCCGGATGGAGCGCTATCGGGACCGAAGACCGCACGACACCTCTTCTTTCCCTTCCTCCATCCTTTACAGCTGAACCCATGGATGAATGTCTTTGAGTTGACGCGCAGCTGGCTGCGGTCCAGACCTTGAAAAACTTGGTGAACGCTTGATGGGACAGAGAATCGAAGTCGGCATCCTGGGGGCCACAGGGATGGTAGGCCAGCATTTCGTGAGGTTCTTGCAAGGACACCCCTGGTTCGACCTGAAGTGGCTCGGAGCAAGCGATCGATCGGCCGGCAAGAAATACCAGGATGCAATGAAGTGGTTGCTCGGAGGGAACGCTCCGGAATCCGTGACCGATATCCTCGTGGAAGAGTGCAAACCGGGCAATGCGCCGCAGCTCATTTTTTCGGCCATGGACGCCTCGGTGGCAACCGAAGTCGAGCAGGAATTTGCAAAGGCGGGCCACGTGGTGTTGTCGAACTGCCGCAACCACCGTATGGACGCGGATGTGCCCCTGCTGGTGCCGGAAATCAATCCGGATCACTTGAACCTGTTATCCGTGCAACAGCGGTCGCGCGGATGGGCCGGTCAGATCGTTACCAACCCAAACTGCTCAACCATAGTGCTGGCGATGGGGCTGGCCCCTTTGAAGCCCTTTGGCATCACGCAAGTGATTGCCACGACGTTACAGGCAATCTCGGGGGCCGGATATCCCGGGGTGCCATCGGTCGACATCTGCGCCAACGTGATCCCCTACATCGGCGGCGAAGAAGAAAAGATGCAGCAGGAGACGCAGAAGATTTTGGGAACATTGGCGGGCGACCAAATTCATCCGCTGCCGGCGAAAGTCAGCGCACACTGTAACCGCGTCCCGGTGGTTAACGGACACACCGTGACGGTCTCGGTTGAACTCGCCGCGGAGCCGTCGCGGGAGGATATTCTGCACGCGTTCGACGGCTTCATCGGCCCGCCACAGCAGCGGAACCTGCCGAGCGCACCTCCCCGGCCGGTCATTTACATGCATGACCAGGATCGCCCGCAGCCGCGCAGGGACGTGGAGCGCGAGCACGGCATGGCGACGTTCATCGGGCGCCTGCGTGCGTGCCCGGTACTGGGCTACAAGTTCGTGGCGCTGGGTCACAATACCGTGCGCGGCGCGGCGGGCGCTGCCGTCCTGAATGCCGAGCTTATGCTGTCAGAGGGGATGCTGAGTTAGCCATGATTGTGATGAAGTTCGGCGGAACTTCTGTGGAGTCCGCTGCGGCGATTGAACGTGTAGCCGGGATCGTAAGAGCACGGCTTGAGCGCAAGCCGGTAGTGGTGGTCTCAGCCATGGGCAAGACGACCAACCGGCTGCTGGCGATCGCGTCAGCCGCAGTCGGCGGGGAACGACGGGACGCCATCGCGCAGCTCGAGGAACTGCGCAAATTTCACCTCGGTGAATCGCGACAGGTTGTGACAGCGTCGGATCGCCCGGATCTTGAGCTCATGCTGGAAGAACACTTCCTGGAGCTGGAAGATCTGGTGAGGGGCCTGGCGATGCTGGGGGAACTGACACCCCGCTCGATCGACGCGATCTCTGCCTACGGCGAGCGGCTATCAAGCCGCATTGTGGCGCTGGCCTTGCGACGCTTCGGCATGTCTGCGGTACACCTGGATGCACGGAAAGTGATCGTAACGGATCGGCACCACACCGCCGCTGTTCCGCTATACCATGAGACGTACTCGAGGCTGGCCGCGTCCTTGCCGCCGCTGGCGGCCTCCGGCATCGTGGTGATGGGTGGTTTTATCGGGTCGACGGAAGACGGGGTGACATCCACGCTCGGCCGCGGAGGATCTGACTTCACGGCATCGATTGTAGGCGCAGGCATCGGTGCAGAAGAAATCCAGATCTGGACCGATGTCGACGGCATGCTGACCGCGGACCCAACTATCTTCAATGGCGGTCACAGGGTAAAAGGTATCTCATTCGAGGAGGCCGCCGAGTTGGCCTATTTTGGGGCGAAGGTCCTGCACCCGACAACGATGTCGCCGGCAATCGAGAAGAACATTCCCGTATTGATCCTGAACTCGCGACGACCGGAGGCGCCCGGCACGCGGATTGTAGCCGAGACGGTCCCGTGCACCAACATTGCCAAGTCGATCGCCTGCAAGCGGAATATCACCCTGGTCAACATCTCGTCGACGCGCATGCTGATGGCCTACGGCTTCCTGAAACGGATTTTTGAAGTGTTCGACCGCTTCGAAACTGCCGTAGATATGATTTCGACGTCGGAGGTAAGTGTCTCCCTGACTGTCGACAATCCTTCAAGCCTCAAGTTGATCTGCGAGGAACTCCGGCAGTTTGCCGAGGTGACGATCGAGGAGGGACAGGCGATCATCTGCGTGGTCGGCGACAACATCCGGCACACTCCGGGCGTCGCGGGCCGTGTCTTTCATGCACTCAACGGCACCAACACGCGCATGATTTCGCAGGGTGCGTCAAAACGAAACCTGAGCCTCGTGGTGGCAGAAGCCGACCTGGCGAAAGCGGTCGAATGTCTCCACCGTGAGCTTTTTGAACAGTTGGATCCTAACGTATTCGAATAACGCCATGAAAATCGCACTGATCGGTTACGGCAAGATGGGACGCACGCTCGAACAACTCGCGCCCCAGTACGGCGGAGAGATCGACCTCAAGCTCGACGAGTTCAACAACGCCAATTTCGAAGGTATCACCGCGGAAAATTTCCGCGGGATCGACGTTGCCATTGACTTCTCCATTCCCCGTGCGGCGATGGAGATCATTGAGCGGACGTCGGCCCTGGGGGTAAATCTCGTGGTTGGAACTACAGGGTGGCTGGCGCATATCGATCAGGCCAAAGCTATCGTGGCAAAGCATGCGACCGGCCTGGTCTGGAGTGCCAACTATTCGCCCGGAGTCAACGCTTTCTTCCGGCTGGCGGCCGAGGCAGCCAGGCTGCTTGCAAGCCAAGCGGATTACGAGGCGTGGGCTTACGAAATCCATCACTCCGCCAAAATAGATGCGCCGTCGGGAACACTTTTGAAGCTTGTGGAGGAAATGAAGAAGTCCGGGTACGGGCGGCGCATTGACATCAGCTCGAGTCGCGCCGGTGCTCACCCGGGGACCCACGAAATCGGCTTCGATTCGGCGGCCGACACTATCACGCTGCGACACATCGCGCGCAACCGCGAAGGATTTGCCCGCGGAGCCTTGCGTGCGGCGCAATGGGTGATTGGCAAGCGGGGGTTTTACGAGTTCAGCGACATCGTGTTTGCTTAGAGGAGGTGTTCCATGTTTATCGGATGCGGTACCGCGCTGGTCACTCCGTTTACCCGCGAGGGCACGCTCGATGAGCCGACCCTGCGCAAATTGATCCGCCGGCAGATTGCGGACGGCATCAACTTCCTGGTTCCCTGCGGCACTACGGGTGAGAACCCGACGCTGACGCGCGCCGAACATTTGCGCGTAGTCGAGATCACGCTAGAGGAGACGCGGCGCCGAGTGCCCGTTCTGGCAGGCTGCGGAGGTTTCAACACCGGCGAAGTGGTTGCACTGGCGCACGAACTGGAGGAACTGGGTGCTGACGGCCTGCTCTCCGTCACTCCCTACTACAACAAACCGACGCAGGAGGGCCTTTACCAGCACTACAAGTTGATCGCGGCGGAAACGCGGCTGCCGATAGTCGTCTATAGCGTTCAGGGGCGCACGGGCGTGAACGTTGAGCCGGCAACATTGGCGCGCCTGGCGCAGATTCCGAATATCGTCGGCGTGAAAGAGGCCTCGGGCAATATCGGGCAGATGGCCTCGATCATCGCCAGAGTTCCCTCCAACTTCCTGGTGTTGAGCGGCGACGACGCAATCACGCTGCCCTTGATCGCTCTGGGCGGCAAAGGTGTGATCTCCGTGGTGTCCAACGAAATCCCCGGTCCGATGACCAAGCTGACCCAAGCCTGTTTGCGAGGCGATTTCGCCCGCGCCCGCGAACTGCAGCGGCGCTACCTCCCGCTGATGGAAATCAACTTCATTGAATCGAATCCGATCCCCGTCAAAGCAATCATGGGGATGATGGGCTTGCTCGAGCCCAACTATCGGTTACCGATGGTTCCGCCCAGCCCGGAAAACCTGGGGAAAATGGCGGCCGTGCTGGATCAGATCGGAATTTCCAACATGCGGAGCGTGCCCCTTGCAGGCTGATATTGAGAAGCTGTTTGATGAGAATCCTCCCTCCTACACCACGGACCATTTCCGGCTGTTCCAGGCATTCAAGGCTGCGCTCAACGCAGGCGTGGTCCGCGCCGCCGAGCCCGATCCGTCGGCGCTGAGCGGTTGGCGCGTGAATGGCTGGGTGAAGAAGGGCATCCTGCTTGGATTCCGCATGGGTACCGTAGTGGACATGTCGGTAAACCCAGTGCGACAGCCGTTTCTCGATAAGGAAACCTACCCGGTGAAGCAATTCACGGTTACCGATGGTGTGCGGATCGTCCCGGGCGGTTCCAGCATTCGCGACGGCTGCCATATAGGCAAGGGCGTCACCTGCATGCCGCCGATGTACATCAACTGCGGCTCCTACGTGGGAGATGGCACCATGGTCGACTCGCACGCTCTGATCGGCAGTTGTGCCCAGATCGGCAGGAACTGCCACATCTCGGCAGGCTCCCAGATCGGCGGAGTCCTGGAACCGGTCGGCGCTTTGCCTGTGATCATAGAGGACGACGTGCTGGTCGGCGGCAACTGCGGCGTTTATGAGGGCACCGTGGTGAAGAAGAGAGCTGTGCTGGGCACGGGCACGATCCTCAACCGCTCGACTCCGGTCTACGATCTGGTTCTCGAAACGGTCCACCGCGCCACTGACAACGAGCCGCTGATCATTCCGGAAGAGGCGGTCGTCGTAGCAGGCTCACGCACCATCACCAGCGGCATGGGCAAAGAGTGGGGAATCTCGCTCTATACACCCGTAATCGTAAAATATCGCGACGCCAAGACCGACACCAAGATCCAGTTGGAAGACCTGCTGCGCTGATCGTGCAGAGCACAATGCCGGCGCCTGCCTTGATGAGGCGCGGATATCAACCGCAGATGCACGCAGATGAACGCAGACATCGGACGGGGCCTGGCTGCGACCCTCTCCGGCGCGGCCTCCGGCCACAGTCATGGTTCGAGTGCCGTGAGAAAGCGCGCAGACGGCCCGTATGCCCTTGGCAGGCGTTTACAGACGCTCTTTCTCACGGCACTCGAACCATGACCGTGCAACGCGAGGCGTTGGCGGCGGAGAGGGCCGCAGCAAGTTCTCGTCTGACCAACTTGTGCAGTTCATCTGTGTTCAACTGCGGTTCAAGCTCTCTGCGACCTCTGGGTTATGGCTTTTGGATTGCGGCTTGCCTAGGAGCCCGTCCGAGGATTAATTGGGGTCGCGCGCATGGGGCTTGTGGGGCGAGCTCAAGGCGCGAGGACGAGGCGATGTCGGTGCACATCGTTGACGACGAGCAACGCGGAGATCGCCCCGCAATCCCCATGCGCCCTTCGGGTTCCGGCGGCGCGGGGGGCATCTGCAGCGTTGGCGCTCCACGACGATGTACCGAGACATCGCCTGCGTCGCGCCGCCTTGCATCTGCCCCCGCGGCGCTCGGAACGCGGCCCCTCCTAATTCTCGGACGGGCTCCTAGGGACACAATGAGACTTCTGCAGTGCCTGAATCATTGAGGCTTTTGTTCTTGATTCTTGGCATTTGTTTGGATAATCCTCTCTAATTCGTGTCAGGAGATTGGAGATTCCCAGCCACATGTCAATCTGGAGGTTTCCCATGAAGCGTTTGAACCTTTGCGCCATTCTGATCCTGTGGGTTGCGAGTGTCAGTTTCACGCCGGTCGCGGCGCAGAACAGCGCCAAGCGCCCGTTGGAACTCGACGACATTCTGGCCTTTCGGAGCGTAGGTCAAAACATCCTGTCACCGGACGGACAGTGGTTCGCCTACCGGATGTCGCCGATCCAGGGAGACAGTGAAGCCGTTGTTCGCAGCACGACCGGAGACAAGGAAATGAAGTTTCCGGTCGGCGAAGGCGCTGGTGTCATGACCTTCTCGGAGAATTCAGCCTGGATCGCGATCGGGACCGCGCCAACACGCAAGGAAGCACAGGCTGCGCAAAAGGCAAGGCGGCCTGTGCAGAACGGGATAACTCTGGTTGACCTCGCGACCGGCGAAAAAACCAGTATCGCCAAGATCCGACGATTTGCCTTCGACGGCGAAATGGGTGGATGGATTGCGCTGCACCGCTATGGCCCGGATGCCGCGGCCGGCGGACCGGCGGGTGCGGCAGCGGCGGCGGGCGGGCGTGGCGGAGCGGGGGCAGCGGCCATCGGTGACGCACCGCGCGACACGCGGCCGAAGGGCACCGACCTCATACTGCGCGAACTCAAGACCGGCAGCGAACTCAACATCGGCAACGTGTCGGAGTTTGGATTCAATAAGAGCGGCAAGCAGCTTGCCCTCGTGATCGATGCGGCCGATCAGGCAGGCAACGGCGTCGTGATTCGGGACATGGCAACCGGCATTATCACGCCACTCGAGACCGACAGGGCTTTTTACGAGCGCATGACCTGGGCGGAGGAAGGCGACGCGCTGGCGGTCCTCAAGGGACACGATGATCGCGCGTGGAAGGAGCGGCTCTATGCTGTGGTGGGCTTCTCCGGCTTCGGCGCCGGCGCGCCGAAGAAGACCTCGTACGACCCGCTCAAAGACAAGACGTTCCCCGCCAACATGTCCATCAGCGGCAACCGGGCACCGCAATGGACCGAAAGCCGCGACGCCATCCTCTTCGGGATCGCGGCCATTAATAAGGTTGAGCGCAAAGGCGGCGTTGGCGATCAGGCCGCGTCGGGCGACAACCCGCCCCCGGCTACCCCGCCGGCGGCCGCAGCGGCGGAGGACACGTCAGAACGGCCGGATCTTATTATTTGGCATTACAGGGATCCGCGCCTGCAATCCCAGCAGCAGGTGCAGGAAAACAATGACAAGCAGTTCAGCTACCTGTCCATCTATCGCCTGGCCGAGGACAAGTTCATCCGCCTTGCCGACGACGAGGTGCGCACCGTGTCTCCAGCGCCCAAGGAAAAGTGGGCGGCCGGCAATGATGTCCGGGCTTACGAGCTCGAAGGAAACCTCTCCGGCCGGAATTTCCGCGACGTTTACGCCATCAATATGGTTACCGGCGAGCGCAAACTGATCAAAAAGCAATTGCGCTGGGGGTACGGCCCTTCGCCGGACGGGACCAAATGGTTCTATTACGAAAACCGCAACTTCTTGGTGTACGACCTCGCGACCGGAACCGTTCGTAATCTTACTGCAGGCCTGCCCGCCTCGTTTGTCGACGTCGAAGACGACCATAATGTGGTCGATCCCCCGTTGAATCCGATGGGCTGGACATCCGACAGCGCCTACCTGCTGCTCTCGGACAACTGGGACATCTGGAAAGTGCCCGTCGCTGCGGGAACCGCAGCAGTGAATCTTACCGTCAACGGCAAGAAAGAAAGCTTGCGCTACCGCAGTCGTGTCCGCATCGATCCCGAGGAAAAGGGCATCGATCTGTCGAAGCCGCAATATTTCAGCGTGATGGCTGAGTGGACGAAAAAGCAGGGATATGGCCTGCTCACGCCGGGCCAGAGCGGCGTGAAGATGCTCACGTGGGATGATGCCGCCTTCAATCGGCTGGCGAAGGCCAAGAAGGCTGATGTCTGGATCTACAGCCGCGAGACCGCGCAGAATACGCCGGAGATCTATGTGACCAACGCGACGCTCGAAAATGGCCGCAAGCTCACGAACCTGCAGGCAGAAGTGGAGCCGTTCCTTTGGTCGAGTGGTACAATGCTCGTCGATTTCAAGAACGACAAGGGCGAGCGCCTACTGGCATCCCTCTCCCTGCCGGCCAACTACGAGAAGGGTAAACAATACCCGACGATCGTCTACATCTATGAGCGGCTTACCCAGGGACACAACAACTTCCCGAGGCCGTCCATTCCGGGAACCGGTTTCAACCCTGCATATTACACAAGCAACGGCTATGCCGTGCTCCAACCCGATATCAAGTACTACATCAATGACCCGGGCATGTCCGCAGTGTGGGCCATTGTGCCGGCGGTCAAGGCGGCGATCGCAACCGGCGTTCTCGATCCGAAGCACATCGGGTTACACGGGCACTCGTGGGGCGGCTATCAGACTGCGTTTACGGTCACCCAGACCGACATCTTCGCCGCGGCCATAGCGGGAGCGCCGCTCACGGACATGATCAGCATGTACAGTTTGATTTATAAAAACACCGGCGGCACCAACGGGGCCATTTTCGAGAGCAGTCAGGGACGGTTCACGGGCGGGCCCTGGGATCTGTGGGATGCCTACACCCGGAACTCGCCTGTCCGCTTTGCCAAAAACGTAAAGACGCCGCTGATGATTCTGGCCAACGATAAGGACGGTGCCGTCGACTTCACTCAGGGCATCGAGTACTACGACACGCTGCGGCGGCTGGGCAAGCCGGTGGTGCTGCTCGAATATCCGGGCGAGAATCATGGGCTGGCCAAGATGCCCAATCAGCAGGACTACATGATTCGCATGAAGGAGTTCTTCGATCACTATCTCCTGAATAAACCGTCGCCTGAATGGCTCGAGAGCGGTGTACCGCTGCTCAAGATGACAGATCATATCAACGAGCGTTTGAAACAGCGTGAGGACCAGAAGAAGAAGGCCGACTCGGCCGCGAATGCCACGAAGAAATAGAAAGGCGAACGCAGAATCCCTCTGAACTTCAGGAATCTTCTGGCGTCGCTTCATAACCACGGAAAATGACAAATGCACGAAACGCATTTCGTGCATTTGTCGTTTTTCGTGATTCCTATTTTTGTACGCCTGCGGCCTTGAGCTGGGCGTCGCGCCTGGCATTGAACTCGCTACCGGGTTTCCACTGGGGATAGCGGTCGGCATTCGCAACTTTGTATCCTACCATCCAGAACAACTGCAAATCCTGGACGCCGCCGCTCATCTCCCAATCAGGTTTCACTTTGTCGGAAGGACGGTGGTAGTCATTGGCGACATAGTCGGTACGGATCTTGCGCCCGTAATCCGCCGGTTGGCCGATAAACTCGATCCCCCGATCCGGTTCCAGCGCCGGAACTCCCTGCCTGGCGAAGGGGAAGTGGTCCGATCGATAGTACATCCCCTTCTCGGGCTCCGGATCCGGCCGGAGAGTGCGTCCCTGTGCGGCTGCGGCATCGTGGATGTAGTCGTCAAGATCGGAATTTCCCAGACCGATGATGGTTACGTCTTTTGTTTTGCCATGAACGTTCAGGCCCTCGAGATTGATGTCGGCCAGCGTTTTGGCCAGCGGACAAATCGGGTGAGTCGCATAGTACTCGGATCCGAGCAACCCCTGCTCTTCGGCCGTGACGGCAAGAAAGAGGATGGAACGCTTTGGCAGCGTAGGGTACTTGATAAACGCTCTTGCAGTCTCGATAATGCCGCCGACCGCCACGGCGTTGTCGATGGCGCCGTGGTAGATTTTGTCGCCATTTACCGGCTTGCCAATCCCCAGATGGTCCCAATGGGCCGAGTAGATGACAACCTCATCTTTCAGTTTCGGATCGTTTCCTTCGAGCTTGCCCATGACGTTGCATGACTGGATCGGGTGCAATTTGACATGCATCGTGATCGATGCCGAAACCGGAAGCGGCACCGGCTGGAAATTGCGATCCACGGCCTGCTTCTTGAGCATGTCGAAATCTCTGCCAGCCTGGGCAAACAGCTTTTTGGCCTGTTCCAATGTGATCCAACCTTCCATCGCCGCCTTATTCATGTTTTTGTCGGCAGTCACCAGATCGAATCGTTCACCGCCGAAGCCCTGAACCACGTTCCATCCATAGCCAGCCGGACCGGTTTCGTGCACGAGGAGCACGCCGGCCGCCCCTTTTTCCGCCCCGATGTCGTATTTGTAGGTCCAGCGGCCGTAGTAGGTCATCGCGTCGCCGCCAAAAACCTTTGGGTCAAGCTTGGACTGATCTTTGGGATCGGGAACGGGAGGATCGTTGACGAGCATGACCAGCGTTTTTCCGTGCACGTCGATCCCTTTGTAATCGTCCCAATTGTATTCGGGAGCCCTTATGCCATAGCCGACAAACAACATCGGCGAGTTTTCGAGAGTGACCGTCGGCGCTTCACGCCGCGTCCACGCAACGAAGCCTTCGAGGTATTTGAGCAGGCCTTCTTCTTTGGCACCCTTCAGCGTCAGCGTCATCGAAGGATCCGGCGTGATTCCAACCATCGGCACCTTTTGAATATAGGTCCCATCCGTATTTCCAGGCTTCAAACCGATTTTCTTGAACTGGTCTTCGATATAGGCGATGCTGAGTTCTTCCCCCTTGGTTCCGGGGAAACGTCCTTCATACTGGTCCGAAGCTAAGACTTTGGTATGCTGCAAAATCGCTGCACCGTCGATTGCCGGGAAAATCACTGCACCTGCTTTTTGAGCGCTTCCGTTCAGTGCAGGAAGCAAGGCAAGTACGAGCACGATGCAGGTCAGATATGTATGTCTCATCGGAATCTCCATGCTGACATATAAACCACGAAACCCAGGAAAGGATCACTTTCGTACTACTCGGGTGCAGGTTTTTGCCTATCAGGCAAGAAAAGCAGCAACTCAGCGCAGAGGCCGCAGAGACAAGTCATTCAAAAGCAAAAAATCCTCTGCGGTCTCTGCGCCCTCTGCGTTGAGGCTGTTACGTTGTGGCCTGCCGGCCGCACAAAAAAACTACCCTGGCAGTCGTTTGCAATCCTGCCTCCTCACCGTACCCTGACCGGCCCAAATATCAGCGGTCGGGTAGTGCGCTGACGAGAGCCTTGCTTTCTTTGGTTCGATACTTCTCGAACCATGCCATCAAGTACAGCTGCTGAAGGAGCTGGTGCGAGGGACGCCGCCAGCCGTGAAATTCTTCCGGCATCCTCACCATGAGGGTGTCGGCTTTGCGCAGCATCTTAAGCGCCCGGTAGAATTCCTCGGTCTGCGGAATGGGAGTCCGGAGATCAGCTTCACCCGTCATGATCATCGTCGGGGTAGTAACCTTCGCCGCATAGTTAAGCGGCGAGCGCACGGCGTACTCCATTGGATCTTCCCATGGATACTTCTGGAACTGCCGGTACCAGCTGGAGCCGTCGGTGACGCCGACAAACGACTGCCAGTCAATGACCGGCCGCATCGACACGGCTGCGCGAAAGCGATTTGTGTGCCCGACGATCCATGCCGTCAGGAGGCCGCCCCCGGAGCCGCCGCACACGAAGAGGTTGTCCTTGTCGACCCAACCTTTCGCAAGAGCGGCGTCGACGCCTGCCATCAAGTCATCATGGTCCTTGCCGGGATAAGAGTATTGGATGCCGTTGACAAACTCCTGGCCGTAGCCGGTCGAGCCGCGCGGATTGGTCCAGAGCACGGCGTACCCGTTGGCAGCCCAGTTCTGAAAGGCCCAGTTCCAGGCGATGTTGTACATGCTCCATGGCCCGCCGTGGATCCAAAGGACCAATGGGTACTTTTTCGATGGATCAAAAGCCGTGGGTTTCATCAGCCACCCTTGAATCTTCAGCCCGTCGCTCGAGGGGTACCAGATCTCTTCAGCCCCGGCGATAGATACACCGTCGAGTACGTCTGCATTCACGTCGACGAGCGTCTTCATATCCGCGGGACGGTCCAAGGCAAAGGTCACGAGGACGCCGGGTTGTTTGACCGAGGATCGGATTGCCGCCACCTGGCCATTGCGCGCAAAAGACAGGCTCGTGAGCATATGCACGCCAGTCGTGATCTTTTTGGGAACACTGCCCGCGGTAAGCGCCAAAAAATATTCGTTCGCTTCGCCGTGTTCTTCCATCGAGTAATAGATTCCGCTGCCATCGGCTGCCCAATCCACATCGCCGGGTGAACTGGGTAGATTGCCCAGCCAGAGCCGCTTGTTACCGCCGCCTCCGTCCATCAAATACAGGTTGGCGAGCGTGCTGGTATAGTTGCTGTCATCGTAGCCGGTATAGGCGATCCATTTGCCGTCAGTCGAGACGAGGGGATTGCTATCGGGGCCCTTCCGCTCGGTCAGAGCCTTCACGCCGAGCGTTGCCAGATCGATGGCATAAATCTCCGAATCACCGCGCAGGTATTCGGCGTCGGGTTTGCGGATAGCCGAGACATAGATGGTCCGGCCATCGGCCGACCAGTCAGGCCCAGTGTGGCTGTAATTGCCCGAGGAGATCTGGCGCGGTGTGCCGCCGATGAGTGCGTCCACGACAAAAACATGAGTGTAACTCTTGGTGGTCGGCCCGACGCCGTCCGAGCCCCAGGACAGCCGGTCCACGATGACAGCTCCCCTGGCGAGTTGCGCGCCCCTCGGAGTCGGCGGCAATTTGACAGGCAGAATCGGGGTATCGTCGGGCACATTGGTCGTGAACAGAATGGATTTGCCGTCAGGCGACCATTTGAGGCCACCGGGAGCGCGTTCGACGCGGGTGAGCTGCAACGTCTCGCGCGTATCGACCCACATGACATGGATCTGGGTGGAGCCCGAGCGGTCCGACAGAAACGCGATCCGCTTCCCATCGGGCGACCAAACCGGGGCGCTGTCGCGCCACGGACCGTCTGTGAGCTGGCTTATTCGCTCTCCCATTACATCCACAATCCACAAGTTCGACGCGTTCTGATCTTTCATGATGTCGACAAAGCCGCGCGCGAAGACGATTGCAGACCCGTTGGGCGCAATTTGCGGGCTTGACACCGATTCCATCGCGAAGAATGTGTCCTTGTCGAGATACTTCGCCTTCGGCTGCGCGGCGGCCACTCCCGCGAGAACCGATGCCAGCGCCAGAGTCAAGATCAGCCTGCTATTCAGGTGCATGGTAGACTCCCTCCAGACAAATATCGATTGTGGTTAGCTAACCAGATGGAATCAGCATAGCATCGGTGAGAGCAAAAAAACATCGGGGAAGAGCTATGTCCCAGTCCGGGACGTCATGCTGCGTACATAGAAACCATGCTGGCGCCGGGTTGGTCTTCCGTGGCGTTATTATGTGGTCTGCGCTTTCTGATCATGCTTCTGGACACAGGTTCGGATCGCTCGGATTACGTCCTCGGACGGGCCGCTTTTCGTCAGGTACCCTACAGCTCCCGCTGCCCGTATCGCCGCAGCCCGGACGCCTTCCTCGAACATGGACAAACCAATGATGCGGATGCGGGGCCACTCCGAGTGAATAATCTGCGTGGCCTGGATCCCGTTCATGCCAGCGAGACTGATGTCCATCAGGATGACATCCGGCAAAAGCTCGCGCACCAGCTTGACGGCCGCCTCACCTTCCGATGCTTCGCCCACGATTTCGATGTCAGGCGTTTCCCGGAGCAGACTGGCCAATCCTTGACGCATGACAATATGGTCGTCAACGACCAGGACACGAATTTTATTCCTGGCATCGGTGGCTGCGGCCTTGGGCGGGGCAGGCAGGCCCACCGACACCTTTAACGTCGGCTCCGCCGGCGCAGCACCGGCATGCTTCGCCATCGTGGAGGCAGGCGCCACCAGGGTGATGCTGCTGCCACGGCCGGGAGCGCTGTCAATCTGCATCTGTCCGCCCAGCAGATGGAGGCGCTCACGTACGCTAAACAGGCCAAAACCTCCGGCATGGCCGCCGGCAGTGCGCAGTTGTGTCGGATCGAACCCGGCGCCCTCATCGGCGACCGTGATCTGAATTTGACCACCCGGCCGGTAGACCTGCACGCGGGCCGTCTTCACGCCTGCATGTTTAACTACGTTGAAGAGCAGCTCTCGCGTCGCCTGGAAAAGCAGGACCTTTACATCCTCGGCAATGGGATCGGTCTGAGTCTGTGCCTTGAGGTCCAGGATCAATCCGTGCTTGTCTTGCATCCAGCGGGCCAGCCACTCCAGCGCCGGCACCAGTCCGCACTCGTGCAGAATCGGCGGGCTGAGTTCTGCGGTCAGCGAACGGGAAGTCTCGATGGCATCGTCAATGAGGTCGGATACCTCCGATGTGGCCTTTTGCAGATCCTTGTCTTTCGCCCGTTGCATGAGTGCGAGACGGAATTTCGCACCGACCAGGATCTGCTGCAGGCCGTCGTGCAGAACCTGGGCCAGGCGTTGACGCTCGCGCTGCTCCGCCAGCGTCAACTCCGAGGCCAGCAAACGCAGTTGCTCAGAGCGTTCGCGGAGGCTCTGCTCTGCCAGGGTTCGTTGAATTACCTCAACATTGAGTTTATCGATCATCCCCGACAACTGCTCCGTGCGCTCCTGAACGCGCAGGTCGAGTTGGTCCTTCGCTTGTCGCAGCTCTTCCTCCGCCCGCTTGAGCCGGCTGATGTCGACATTGATACCCGCCCAACTGGTGATTTCGCCCTGCTCGTCGCGAACGGGCACACCGCGCGCAAGGACGTCATGCCATTGACCATCCACGCCCCAGAAACGATGTTCGATATCCCATGTCCCCCCGGTCTGGACGCACTGCTTCCAGGCGGCGATCGTCCGCTCGGCATCATCCGGGTGCAGTACTTCACCCCAGCCGAAATTAGAACATTGCTCCTGCGTCAAGCCCACCATTTTCAGAAACGATTCGCTCGCGTAAATGTTTCTGCCGTCGGGAGCGCACACCCAAACTCCATAATCTATCGACTCTCCAATCGCTCGATACAGCCGTTCGCTGCGCATCAACGCTTCCATGGCCTGCTTACGTTCCGTGATGTCACGCAGAATGACCTGGATTGCCGCCCCTTCCTCGTCGGTAAATGAGGAAGCGGCAACTTCCACCTCACGAATGCTTCCGTCCAGCCGCAATATCCTCCCCTCGATCAGCGGCACGGAGTCTCCCGCGCGTGCCCATGCGATGCGCTCTTGCATGACGGCATGATATTCAGGATGAAACATATCAAACGGCGATTTTCCCAGGATTTGCTGGGGAGTTGACGCGCCAAACAACTGAAGTGCGGCCGGATTCAGAAAGACGATCATGTTATCCCGGTTGACGAAGACTGCCTCCGGGGACATTTCGACGAGCTTGCGATATCGCTCCTCGCTATGCCGCAAGGCTTCCTCCGCATGCTTGCGCTCGGTGATATCGCGCACCACAATCTGGATGGCCGGTCTGCCCCGGAATTCCACTCGTGCGCCTGTGGACTCCACCTGGATTTCCAGCCCGTCGAAACGGACGAACCTGGTTTCCTGCAGCGGCGTCATACCGTCGGCGTATGCCTGCTGGATCCGTTGATTCTTGAGGCTCCGAAATGACGGAGCCACCAGGTCCAGCACATTCATGCCAATCACATCCTCGGGGGAACGGGCGCCGAACAAGCGCGCAGCCGCCGGATTGGCGTATACATACTTGCCTTCTGAATGGACCAGGATTGCGTCCGGACATAGTTCCACCAGTCTATGGTGGCGCCGCTCGAGCTCATGCAGGGCCCTGCCCGCAGGAATGCCCCATGTGTGATACTGGCGATAAACCGCCAGAACGGCCTGGAGGAGGTACACCCCGCCCAGATACTGTGCCAGGCGAGCTGCCCAGCTGATCGGGGTGCCCAGTTGGACTTGAGGGATCAAGCCTGCCAGGCCGATGGCAAAGAGCCCCAATCCCGCCGAGTACCACCGCAGAAACCTCGCATGGGACTTTTGATACATTGCTGCAAAGATCACCGAAGAAATGCTGAACTCGAGTAGTGCTGTGAACAACACGGCCTGGCGCAGCAGGGTTGCTCCTTCGCCGGCCTTAAAGAACAGCGGCATGTAACCCTTCAGGGCGCCGACGGTGATCACGAGTATGGCTCCCAACGAGGCAAGATAGCATGCCAGCAACCACCCGGCCGACCCTTCGATGGATTTGCTTCCGGAGCCGCCAGTTAATGTCAATGCGCTGATCAAAATGAACAAACCCGACAGCAGCGCCCCGGAATTGTGCACGGTCACGACATCAGCATCCATCCGGAGGTATCCGAAAACGCCCGCGACGGCGCAGGCGCAACCCAGAACCAGCATGCCGCAGCCCAGGAAGAGCACGGCCGGCGTGCCTCGTGCGAGAAAGCTCCTGGCTGCGAGGTAAGCCACAATCCATGAAACAAGGCTGAGAAAGAGGATGTTGAGTTCGGGGAACAGGTAGCGAGGCTCAAACCGCGTCCGGATATCGGCGGCAAACAGAACGGCGATGATGACTGTGAAGAGAGGAATGGGCAGCCAAACCAGATAGTTGAGAAAAACAGATCGTCTCTGCCGTGTCCGAGGAGGGATGGCAGGGGGTGTCTGTATCTCCCGCAGTTTGGGCGGTGCAGTCCGGCTCATAGCTTACCTGCTTGCCTTGCACGCGTCGGCCATGACAATCTTGCGCAAGCGTATTCCTCCTGGCACGGCGATCTCCGTCGTCGATGTGGTAAGAATAGCAAAGCTAGATACTTGTGAAAACACGTGGCAATGGGGTAGCATTTATCATTCATGGGGTTGGTGCCGTCCAAAGCGGCGCTTTCGTCCTTTGCGTGTCTACGAGAGAGGCTGCGTCTGAAGCGACCCCCTCCCCGTCCTTAGCCAGCTCCGCGAAGATTACCGGAGCGGAGCTGATCGCGCCGTCGGGGCAGTTCGAGCTGAAGACATAGGAAGAAGTAACATGAAAATAAAAATACTCCTGGCAGACGATCACAAAATCGTACGCGACGGCCTGCGCGCCTTGATCGAGAAATACCCTGACATGCAGGTTGTGGCTGAAGCTGCTGACGGGCGCACCGCGGTGCGCATGGCCAAAGAACTGTCTCCCGACATTGCCATTATGGATATCAGCATGCCCGATATGAATGGCATAGAGGCTGCCAGGCAGATTTCGGCCGACGCGCCCCACGTGAAAATTCTCACGCTTTCGATGCATTCGGATGCACGATATGTCAAACAGTTGTTCACAGCGGGCGCTTCCGGCTACCTGCTCAAGGAATGCGCCTTTGACGAACTGGTGAATGCCATCCGAGCCGTGGCCGCCAATCAACTCTACTTGAGTCCGCGCGTCACCCACGTCGTTCTTACGGAATATTTGAGCAAACAGCAGATTGCTGAAGCCTCGGTTTTTTCCGTCCTGACTGCCAGGGAGCGAGAGGTGCTCCAACTCATGGCCGAAGGAAAGACGACCAAAGAAATAGCCTTCTCCCTGGGCCTGAGTGTAAAGACCGTAGAAGCACATCGGCAGAAAATCATGGAAAAATCGAATATTCACAGCATCGCCGAGCTGACAAAATACGCCATCCGGGAGGGGCTTACCTCGCTCCAATCCGTATGCCGATACCCCCCCCCCCCCCCCCCCCGGCAACGGTTCATCCCTCGGCGATCCCGATTCGCCATGGCCACGCCAGTCGAGGCTCAAGACGCAGCTGCTTGCGGCACACAAGGGGGCGAGATGCCGGAAAACGCTGCGATTCGCGCACCAGCCCGGCATGAAGAGCAGTGCCGGCTCATTGTGCTCCAGGTCATCGTAGCGGATCTGCACGCCATTGTACTTGTATCGATGGCTTCTCCCCAAGGCCTGAGGAATCCCCGTCGTTGGCCGAGCAGTAGCGGTGCTATTTAGCGCATAACCGCGCGCCGCGCCCTTCTCCGGCGCAACCTGCCGCCTGTTGTCTGGAGGAGACCCTGAAGAGATCGCATGCGATTGCCGGTGATGACAGGGTCGGTAATTTCTCCACACAAGAGGCAGACCATGCCAGCAGCTCGACTTTGCGCTTGCGAATCACGTAACTCCATTCTGTACATCAAACCATTGCATCGTGGGCAGTGCATACGACCTCCCTGGTTTTTCTATCCAATTTGTTCAATAAGTCGGCCTGGCATTCCCTTGGTCTCTCCGCAGCCGAAGCAGCCGTGCAACCCGGTCAGGTGCAGCCTGCAACGGGTGGCAAAATCGAATGGAGTCTAGCAACAGAAATAGGAAAAATCATATCGGGTACTTCCCTAGGGAGAAGGCGGGAAAACCCTAGGGGGCAAGTTCACGCCGGAGAGTTCCTGAGAAAAAAGGGCCCCTGCATTGCAGGGGCCCTCTCGTCATAGTTCGCTTTGTAAGAGCTAGAAGATGAACTTCATTGCGAACTGGATGTTTCTCCGCTCGGCGGCTGAGGTGCCGGCCTTCCCGCCGAAGTAGGCAGGGATGAAGGTGGTGGAGGAAATATCCTGCTGGCTGATGTCCGCATAGAGATTGGAGTGGTTGAAGAGATTGTAGAATTCGGCCCGGAACTGGAGGCTGGTCCCTTCTTTCGGGAGCTTAAAGCTCTTGTAGGCTCCCAGAGTGAAATCCCAGTAGCCGGGCTGGCGGAAGGTGTTGCGCCCGGCCATGTTGACGGGATACGGGCCGAAATCAGAATATCCAGTGATCGCGTTGGCATAGCCCACACCGGCGGACAGGCTGGAAAGGTCAAGGTAGGTGAAGGTGTTCGGGGTTCCGGTGACCGGCGCGGGGTTGCTGACTGCCGACATGTTGATCGGGCTAGTAAGGATCACCCGATTGCACGTGGCATACGCATTGGTGCAGTCGTAAATCGAGTAGGGAGCTCCCGTGTGGGCCGAAAAAATCGGGGCAAAGCTCCAGCCGCCAAGAACCTGGCGGCCAATGCCCTTCATGTTTTTGGCAAAGGGGACATCCCAAATGCCGCTGACGCTGATCCGATGCCGGACGTCAAAGTCCGAACTCCCGTAGTCCAACAGAGGGTTGGTAGGATCGAGCAACCCAAGGTTGGCGTTGTTGAGGAGGCCGCTGAAGGTATCGCTTATGTTGTCAAGCGAATGCGAGTAGGTGTAGTTGACTCTGAACTGGACTCCCGAGTTGAGCAGGTTCTCGGTGCTGACTTCAGCTACCACGGCGTTGTACCTGGAAAGTCCGTCATCGGTGCGGAAGTTGATCAACGAGTACAGCGGGTTCAAAGGTGCCTGAGAATCCGGGTTGCCGAGAAATACTGCGGCCGAACCCGGCGTATTCACGCGGTTGATGGTGTAGAGACCATGCCCTTTGGAACCGGTGTATTCCAGAGTCGCCAGAGTGTTTTTGGTGATCTCGTGTTCCAGGGCGACACTCCAAATATGCGCATAAGCCGTTTCCATATTTGGGTCAACCGCACGCAAGGTCACAGGAGGCAATGTCTTGGTCCCGACATTTCCCGCGAGCGGGCCCGCGTTGTCAGTGCTGATCGGGAGGTTGCCGCCGACATCAGCCGGGTGCAACGAGATTACGGCATAATTGGGCGGATTCTGGATTACATTGAAAGTCACGTTGCCGAAGTTCCTTTCATAGCTGATGCCATACCCACCGCGCAGGCTGGTTTTGCCGTTGCCAAACACATCCCACGCCACTCCTACGCGAGGAGCGAAGTTGTCCAGGTCTTTCTGCCAGAGCCCGCCGACTGGACTGTTGGGGGCCAACTGCACAGAGCCATTAGCGACCTGCTGAGCGAAGCTGGATCCCGACCCGAGATAGTAGTTCGAGTCCTTGAATGGATCCTTATTATGCTGAACGCCGTAGTACTCCCAGCGCACACCAAGGTTGGCCGTCAGGTTCGGCATGATGCGCCAGGAGTCCTGGGCGTAGAGAGCCCCGTCGCTATACCTGTTGCTCCGCGTAAAATCAGGCGGACTTACCGGCAACGTCAACACATCACCAGGGAACTTCCCCTGGGGGTCGACTGCGCTCTGGAAGTTGAACAACTGTCCCGTAAGAAGATTGTCCATCCCTTGCTTCAGGTTGGTCCCCATTTGCTCTACCGCTTCCTCGTATGCGCCGAACGCCCGATTGTCACGGATGTAGATGTATTGACCGCCGAAGCGGAATGTGTGAGCTCCCCTAACCCAGTTGACATCTTCGTACACCTGTCCCAGATTCTGCGGCCCGCCGAAAGGAATCGCGTTTCCCGGCGTGAAAGGCAGATAACCCGGCATTGCCACCTGGATGCCAAGAACCTTGGAGACGCCGCTTGCCGAAGACAGGTAAAGGCCGGGGGAAACCGGGACTGTGCCCAGGGTGTTCGGCGTCAATTACATTGACCGTCGTAGTGCCTCATCGAAAAATCCTACTACGTGGAAACTGTTGCCTCATTCGAAATCCTACTATTTATGAAAATCCCGGAAGATAGAACCATCAT
>JBGQNR010000085.1:0-22587 GCA_041501225.1 Acidobacteriota bacterium | reverse complement strand
CCTGAAGCTCGACTACGTCTACAAGCTGGACGCCACGGCGGCCGACCTCGCCAAAGCTCCCTTCAAGTCGGTCATTATCGTGACGGGCGCGAGCTTGAAAGGCATGGGGGCGGCGGGCGTATCCATTGAAGACGAGCTCGCCAGGATCAAGACATTGATCGCCGCGGCCAAAAAACAGAACATCAAGATTATCGGCGCTCACATTGAAGGTATGAAGCGTCGCGCCCAGGGTGCCTCACCGGGCGACAACACCGACGAACTTACCATTGATGCCGTATGCCCGTTTTCCTCGCTCCTGATCGTCAAGAAAGAAGGGGATGAGGATGGCCGGTTCACGACGATCTCGAAGGGCAAGAACATTCCCATGATCTCCTACGAGAAGAACATGGATCTGCAAAACGTCCTCAAAGATCTATTTGGCAAATAGGCTGACGCGATGAGCATGTTCACATATGCCGAGCTGGTCCTCGGCGTCATGGTGGTGGTGTACATTCTGGCCAGGTTCTTCACCCCCTCGACGGAGCTGTCGATGCTGGCGGCGGCAATCGCGGGAGCGCTGGCCGGCGGTTTCGGATTGCCTGTGCGGCATTTCGCCGAGGGGGCGATCACCTATATCGATATCAACCTGATCTTCATCACGGCCACTCTGTTCATGAACATCCTCAAGGATTCCGGGGGAGTCGCTTTCGTGGTGCGCGCCATCCTGCGCCGGTTCCACAACAACAGGCCGCTGCTGCTCGTTCTCCTCTCCATGATTCTGCTCGTGCCTGGAGCGTTGACAGGAGCAGGCAGCGTGACGGTCCTGATCGTGGGAGGCATGGTCGCGACGGTGCTGCACTATATGGGGATCCCGAAGATCAAAGTCTCTGCCATTATCTTCGTGATTGCAGGACTGAGCGCGGCAGCGCCTCCGGTGAGCTTATGGGCCATGCTGGCCGCGGCGGGCGTCAACATGCCTTACGTCGGTTTTTTCTGGCCGCTGCTGGTCCCCTGCGTGATCTGTGCGATTCTGACCATTTTTATCCTCGGCTGGAAAGGCGCGAAGACGGATATCGCCAAGGCATTCGAGGAGTTGCCGGAGCCGCCGCCGAAGATGGGCTGGATCCGGGTGCTATTGCCGTTCGCGATTTTCCTCGGGCTGATTTTCCTGTATCGCGGCCTGCCCTTCTCATCGCCGGTCGTCGGTCTTCCGCTGATGTTCCTGCTGGCGGCCACCGCATCGTATGCGCTTTCGCCCACCAAGTTGGATCTGCTCAAAATCTCGCGGCAGACGATCGATCAGCTGCTCCCGCTGATTGCCACGTTGACCTGCGCGGGAATCCTGGTCCAGATCATGACCTTGACGGGCGTGCGCGGGCTTTTGGCTGTGACTGCGGTGACGATGCCGTTGGTGGTCGTGTTTGCCACCCTGTTTATCGTGCTGCCGATTTCGGAATCCGTACTGATGTACGCAGCGGCGCCCGTTCTCGGTGTGCCGCTGGTGCTGCTCTTCAACACCACGGGATTGAATCCGATCGTAGCGCTTGCCGGCATGAGCATTATCTGGCCCCTGGGCGATGCGCTGCCGCCGACGGCGATCATCGGCAGGTTGACCGTGGAGGTTGTAGGCTGCCGGGATTCGTATGCGCAGTTTCTCAAGTACTGCGTGGTTCCCGCGCTCATCATCATGATCATGGGCACCCTGATGGTGGTGTACAGCAGCAAGCTGGCCTTCCTCACCGGCTTGTGAGGATCCGGGGCATTTTCAGGAGAAAGAGCGATGTTGGAACTGCTGACGAATCTGATCACGATCGCGTATTACGCGCTCGTGGCGTATGTTTCCATCGTACTTTTGTATTGCCTGGTAAAGTCGAAGAGCTGGGAAAAGGAAGTTCTATACATGGTGGTCCTGATCCCGTTTTTGCTGCGACTTTTCATGCTGAAGTGAGAATTCTATGAGCGCCTGGAAGCTTTACCTCCGCAAGACCGTGTTCGTCATCCTCGGGCTCTTCGTGTTGGTTGTGTCGGGGATCGATTTTTACCGAAGCCGTCATTTGCAGGAACCGGTCGTGCTCGGCCCCGGCGTGACCAGGATCGAGCCGCTGAGCCGGTATTTCACGGGTGTGCGCGGCACGGTGAACGACTGTAATGTCTACTTCCTCGAAGGTAAAGAGCCTGGAGCCACCTTTATGGTGCTGGGCGGGACGCACGCGGAAGAGCCTGCAGGGAGGCTGGCAGCCTGGATCATGGCCGAAAATGCGGTCATGGAAAAAGGCCGTCTGATTGTTGTGCTCAGCGCCAACCGCAGCGCCACCACCGTCACCCGCGTCAGCGGCGCCTATCCACCCGATTATTCGATTGCAGCGCCCTGGGGAGAGCAGAAGTTCAGAATGGGTGATCGCTGGTCCAATCCCCTGGATCAATGGCCGGATCCGGAGGTTTTCATCCATTATCCAAGCCGGCAGAATCTTGCCTACATGGATATCCGCAACCTCAACCGGGCCTGGCCCGGTCGGCCTGACGGTTCACTCACGGAGAAAACCTGCTTCGCCTTCATGGAACTGATCAGAAATGAAAAGGTCGATGTTGTGATCGACCTCCATGAGGCTGAGCTGCAATACCCTGTGATCAGCACGATCGTAGCGCACGAAAAAGGACTGGAGTTGGCCACCATGACCTCCATGGTGCTCAGCGATGAAGGGGACTTTAAAATCGGCACGGAATTTTCGCCCAAGCAGCTTCATGGACTGTCCCACCGTGAAATCGGCGATTTCTCGCAGGCAGCTTCGCTGCTCTTTGAGGCGCCGGAACCCTTCCTGGATGCGACCCGCGGGAAAACAACGCGCGAGCTGCTGTTGACCGGCCAGGACGAGTTTATCGTCAAAGCCGGGAAGCACGGGTTGCTCTTCGAGAAGATCGATGCCAAGGGCTGGCCCATCGATGTCCGCGTCGGCAGGCATACCTCGACCTTGCTGGGCGTCATGGAGGCTTGGACCAACGCCCACTCAGACCGGCCGATCGTGTGCCTGAGCCTGCCCAAATACAAAGAGGTCATTGCCAGGGGAATCGGCTTCTATCTGCACGATCCCTCAAAAGCGGATACCAAGCGCCTGGCTTTTGAATAGATTTCACACCACAACGCGGGGAAGTTGCGGATTAATGCGGGACACGACTTCGTAGTTGATGGTGCCGATCTTGCCCGCAAGGGTTTCGGCCGAAATCGCATCCTCATGCTGCCTGCCAAGAAGTACAGCCTCGTCCTCGAGCGTGACTTCCGGAATGTTCGTCACATCCACCATGATCATGTTCATACACACCCGGCCGCGTACGGGCGCGCGCCGGCCGCGAATGAGCACATAGCCGATGCTGGAAAGCCGGCGGTCGTATCCTTCGTAGTAGCCGACGGGGAGCACGGCGATCCGAGTGACCTGGATAGCCAGGTCGGTGCAGCCGTATCCGATGGTTGCTCCCGGCGGCACCGTCTTGATCTGCGCGACGCGCGTTTTCCAGGTCAGGACCGGTTCCAGTTGATTCAGAGCGATGCCGGCTTGCAAGGCACTGATCCTGGTTTCCTTCGACGGCCACAGCCCATAAAGGCCGATGCCGACGCGGGCCAGGTTGAAGAGGGTGTTGGGAAACAGGATGGCCGCTGCCGTGCAGGCCGTGTGCTTGATGGGAACAGATATGCCGTTTTGCTCGAGCAGGCTGCAGGAATCACGGAAATTGCTCAACTGAAATTCGGCGAACCCATGCTCGGTCACATCTTCAATGTTGGCATAGTGGGTCGACAGCCCCTCCAGAACAAGATACGGGTACCTGCCGACGGCCTGCGCCAGGCGCAAAAGATCTTCGCCCCTCACGCCCTGCCGGTTAGTCCCGGTCTCGACTTTGATGTGCAACCTGGCGGTTCGTTTCAGGCGGCCGGTAATGGTTCCCAGCCGGTCCACAGTTTCCAGGTTGAATACTGTCAACCGGGCATCTAGCGCGACCGCATCCTCCAGCGACGATAGGGGAACATAGGCCAGGCACAGGATTGGAGCCTGAAGACCGGCTTCCCGCAAAAGCGCCGCCTCTTCCACTGAATTGACGGCGACCCAGTCGGCGCCTGCCTCCAACGCGACCCGGGACGCTTCGATCATCCCGTGACCATAGGCATTGGCTTTGAGAACCGCAGCCAGTTTGACTTCATGCCCGATGTGCCCTTTGAAGCGCCTGACGTTATTGGTTAACGCCCGCCTGCTGATCTCAACCCAACTCAGGAACCGATCACAATTCATGCGCATAAATATAAAGCATCAAGAACCGCATATCCATGTCGGCCAAGTAATGAAATTTTGGATTGCGGATTTTGGACTGCGGACCGACAATCCAAAATCCGCAATCCAAAATCCAAAATCTAATCCTTCCTGAGTCCATTGGCGCACGCGGCTTCACCGCGGGCCTGGGTGCGTGCCAAAACGTTGAGGTTGGCAGCGCTGCCCGCGCGCGCAGGGTGGTACAGGTGGTATTGGATGGCCAGGTGTCTGACCCAGAAGAAGCGGGCTCCAGCCAGACGAAGCCGGTATTCGAGTTCCGTGTCTTCCCCGCCGTAACCGACGAAGTCCTCGTTGAAGCCGTTGATCTCCTCGAGCAGTGATTTTCCGAGGGAGAAATTGCTGCCCAGAAGGGTCGGTTCTTTGTAGTTGATCCAGCCATGCAAAGTTCGATTCCGGATCAGGATCCCCTCGTCCCAGTGACTGCCGCGGCCGAGTAGAGCATCCATTAACCTGCCCGGAGTGAGGTGTTCGAGTCTGCCACTAAGAATATCCTGCGGCGTCAGGCCTTCTGAGATCTGCCGGGTCAGATTTACGCGCCGGCCGCAGAGAACTGCGCGGGATCCTCTGCGCTCCCAGTGCGCTTGAACATATTTTGTATGGGGGATGCAGTCGGCGTCCGCAAAAATCAGGTAACGCGCCGAGCATGCCCGCACTGCCCGATTGAGAATGCTGCTTCTGCGGAATCCCTCGTCCGGCTGAAATACATACCGGATGGGGAAGGATGCCTGTCGGGAAGAAGTTTCGACGAAAGCCCGCACCTCGGGCCCTGAGCCATCATCGGCGATAAATACTTCGAAGTCGCGGAAGGATTGCTGGGAGTATCCGGCCAGAACCAGATCCAGCGCGCGCACGGCATTGTAGACAGGAATGATAACCGAAATCTGCGGATTCATAATTCGATAATGCAGCCACACACCGGAACGACAGTCCGGATCCGCACAGGAGCAAAAACACGGAGCCAGACGCACCTGCGCATTGTACACATTATGCAGAGAAGTTGAGACGTTTTTCTCCCATGGCATTCCTTCTGCGCTCGTCTGTATTGCTGGATCATTTATCGTGACGATCTCATTCGCATTTGAGAGTCACGACCGGGTCCACACGCGTTGCGCGCCGAGCCGGAAGGTAGCTGGCCAGCAGGGCGACCGTGATCAGGATCATGGTTGTGCCGGCAAACGACAACAGGTCCCCGCTGCCAACATCATAGAGCAGAGTCGAAAGAACTCGGGAAATGGCCAGAGCTCCTGCCAGGCCCACAGCTCCGCCAACCAAGAGGATCAGGCTGGTTTGTCCTATGATCAGCTTCAAAACATCCTTCGATTGGGCCCCCAGCGCCATGCGGATGCCGATTTCCTGAGTCCGCTGTGCGACGGAATAGGATATGACCCCATGAATACCGATGGCCGCGAGCAGGAGAGCAAGGAAACCGAAAAGAGCGAGAAGAACCGCGCCCATCCGCGGTGCCCACAGGACGGCTTCCATGACTTGGCCTATCGTAGCCACGTTCACCAGAGGCATGGATCGGTCCAACGCCTGCATTTGACTTCGCACTGCGCCGATTACGGCGGCCGGATCGCCTTCCGTCCGGACATGGAGCGTTCCCGCCGGAGCGTAATGCTGGAGCGCGGAGAAATACATGAACGACTGCGCTTCTTCACCGAGCGTTGCGTATTTGGCATCGCGCGCAATCCCGATGACTTCGATCAACCACGACTCGCCGAAGCAGCGGAATCGCTTGCCGATGGCGTCCTCCCCGGGCCACAGCCGCTTGGCCATGGTTTCATTGATGACAGCCACCATGGGCGCTTCCGCCCGGTCCCGGTCGGTAAGGGCGCGGCCGCGCACGATCGGAAGGCGGATCGTATCGAAGTAACCCGGACCCACGCGCAGCAGCGGCGTCAGACGCCCATTCCTCCGGTCGGTCGGATCCTGCCCTTCGGCAAAGACTGTCCGCAGGACATCACCGCCGAATAGGGGCGCGGAGGCAATCGACGCGGACTTCACCTGCGGCAACGCGCTCACGCGCTCGACGACCTGGCGATAGTATTCCAAACCGCGTGCCTCGTCGTATCTTTGTCCGGCAAGATCAAAAGAGATCATCAGCAGATTTTTCTTTTCAAAGCCGGGATCGATCTTCTGAGCGTGTTGCAGGCTGCGCAAGAAAAGGCCCGCGCCGACAAGCGCGATCAGGGACAGTGCAACCTGGACGACCACGAGCATGTTGCGCAGATTGAACCAGCGCCCGCTCCGGGTGGGCTGGCCGGCACGATCTTTCAAGGCCCAGATCAAATCCATCCGCGTTGCCCGCAGCGCGGGCACCAGCCCGAACAGGACTCCGGTCAAAAGCGTAACCGCGGCTGTGAAGGTCAGGACACGACCGTCGAGAGAGATCTGCAGGGCATTGGCGTCAACAAACGGCGGCCGCATCAGCCAAAGCAGGTCCCGCCCCCAGACCGCCAGCAGCAAGCCCAGCAACCCGGCGATAGCGGCCATGAGAAAGCTCTCGTTGAGCAGTTGCCGCACAAGGCGCAGCCTGCTTGCACCCAGGGAGAGGCGGACGGCGATTTCACGCTGGCGAACACTGGCCCTGGCCAGAAGCAGGTTGGCCACATTGGCACAGGCGATCAGCAGCACCAGGCCCACCACGCTCATCATCATGCCGGCCGCAAGCAGGGCCTGACCCCGGATATTCGGGTCGATGAGGCTATCCAGCAGAGGTACCAGGGCTACACTGCGCGCTTCATTATCTTTGGGATAGGCTTGTTCGAGCTTGCGGGCAATGGTCTGCATTGCCGCACGCGCCTGCAATAAGGGGACTTCAGACTTCAGCCGTCCAAACACGTTGAACAGCAGACCGCGCCGCCGATGGAAATTCTGGAGCGCGAAGTCCGCGAGAATTTGTTCGTGCATCGCCATCGGTACGAACAGTTCAGGTCCTCCGACGGCATAGGTCCCTTGAAAATGTTCCGCCGCTACGCCGACTACGGTGAAATTGATTCGGTTGAGGACGATGTTTGTGCCGATGAGGTTCCGATCCCCGCCAAAGCGCCGCTGCCAAAGCTTATAAGACAAAACCACCACCGGATATTTTCCTTCGACCAAATCTTCCTCCGCCAGGAAGGGCCGACCGGCAGCCATTTTGACGCCCAACACGTCAAAGTAATTCCCGGATACCACCTCGCCGATGACACGTTCCGGCTCTCCCGCCGTGCTGAGGCTCATCGGCATCATAATCTGGGCGACAAGCCCCGAAAAAACCTGGTTTTGGTCCCGATAGTCCTCAAAATTCGGATAGGAAAGCTGCATATAATTCAGGAATTGCCCGGTGTTCTTGGCATCGGTGGTGAACATCGAGACCAATCGTCCGGGGTCATGGACGGGCAGCGTGCAGAGAAAAATGGCGTTGAATACGGAGAAGATCGTCGTGTTGGCGCTGATCCCCAGGGCAAGGGAGAACACGGCCACTGCGGTGAACAAGGGGTTTCGGAACAGCAACCGGGCGCCAAACCGCAAATCCTGTAGTAGGTTTTGCATAGATCGCCTCTCAGGCCGGAAGATGGGCGCGCATTTCTCTCAGTGCCGGATTGCGGCACAGCTGCCTGGCCAGCGCCAGACGTCCGCGATTGATGCGGCTTTTTACGGTTCCTTCGGAAATCCCCAGAACTTTGGCCATCTCGTGGTATCCCATCCCCTGCAGGTCGCGGAGGATGACCGCCTCTTTATTTTCCGGCGAAAGGGCGCACAGTGCCTCGCCGATGAACCTGGAGGCTTCGGCCTGCTCAATTCGTCTCTGGGGACTGAGGCGGGTTTGATCCTCGAGATGCATCTCTTCGAGCTCCTGGCTCCCTTCAAATCGTGGAATGCGCCGCGCCTGCCGGTACTTGTCGATGCTGAGATTGCGGCTCAACCGCATCGCCCAGCTCTGGAAGCTGCCCGTGCCCGAGCGAAACGTTCCCAGGTTCTGGTATATCCGGATGAAGATCTCCTGGGTCAGATCTTCGGCCTCCTCACGGCGTCTTGTGTAGCGATAGCAAAGCCCGAAGATCCGCCTGGCGTGGCCGCAAACAATCGTTTCCCAGGCAGAGTCATCTCCACGAAGACAGCGCTGCACGAGTTCGTGCTCGGCGGAACGCGCCGCCATGCCGACACTGTCATTCCTGCCCTCGAGATTCCATCGAATAGCCATCGCCTCATCCTATGCACCGACTGTGCCAAGCTAATCGCAAGGCTCGGCAACACGCTCTTTCTTATTCTGTTAATTAGATTTGTATCCCAGTCCGCCAAAATTCTCAGGCGGATGACGCCAAAGGACCCAGCTCGCAAAGTGTGCGCTTCTGGGACGAAACCTTCCCGCGAACGGACACCCCGGTTCCAATGGCTCCCGGTTAGGATTCGGCGAGTAAGTATAGGCGGGAAAATGAGACCCTGAGAGGGTCTGACAGTGACAATCCCTGGGGCATAGCGGAGTCCGAGTGAAGCCCTGGAAGACCGACACAGGCTGATTCGCCTTTCCAGAACTCTCTCATTCTTCGTTTCCGTATTCCTTGCGCCCTGGGCTGGCGCTGATGAACCCCTCCGGGGTTCATCAACTCAGCCTTTCTATCCTGGTTCGTCATTGTTCATCAAACCTACCGGGACCTGGACTAGATCTCAATCCAATTCGAGCCACCTGAACCAGATCGGGTGATTCTCCTTGTACCATTGGAGCACCTCGCGGAGCTTGACCTGATCCTGGCGTGGGATGACATCGTCCGGGATTCTGTCGAAGTGGAGCCGTATGCATTCGTCACCGAAGTGCTCCAGGGCTTCCGTGCACAAGGTCTGCAGCTCATTCCGGATTCTCCCGGAGTCGGAGATCGTGACACGTCGCTCGCGATAGTCTTCTCCGCGCATAAACCGGTTGAGCAACGGATTGAATATGAGCCTGCTCTTGGCAAAGGTCTCGAGCAGGCGCAGAGTGAAGGTCGCGCGTTTTTCGCCTTGGGTGGTGGATAGTCGCACCGTAACCTGGTAGGTATCTTCATCGAGCTTTCTGATCCCGGACGCGTTGGTATAGGGATCGAGCAGCATGTATCCGGAGATTGCCATAACATCCCATTTCTTCCGGGGAAGGAAAGCGTCTGCGTACAGAATCCCCTTGTTCAGCGGAATGCCGGCGGTTTTCGCCTGGAGAACATTGTTCCGATACCGATCGATCGTCTGCTGGTCGAGTTCCCTGCCAAAGATCTTCTGCAGCCGTGCGCCGAATTCCTCGGCATCCGGATCCAGCATCATGATCATGGGTTCCTGATCATAACTGAGCTCAAAGGTCGACGAAAAAACGGCGAGCGAAATATCCAGCTCGAGGATCGGATACAAGCTGGCGGCCTGAATCGCCTCGGCAGATGCCGCGTACCCATCCACGATAAACAGATGGGTTTCCCCTGCATCATCTTTCCACGTGCCCACCCGGAATGTCGGGGCATAGGTGCCGGAATCCGTAAATGCAGCGTGCCCGTTGGGCAATTGCCAGCCATCATCGATCAGATCGGCGCCAAGCGCCTGCCACTCCCCCCAGATCTTTCCGATGCGGTGGAACCGGCTCTTGCCGCGCAGAGTCCAGACATGCACATTCCGATTCTTGATGTCGGCATAGCTCATCTTGATCGCTTCGAGAACTTTGGCCCGCGGAGTGAAGAAATTGATCAGGCTCGATTCTTTAGCCGCCTTTTCGACGACCTCGCGGGGCAAGACGAGATTTCCCATATAGCCCTCATAGGGCTTGGCAATGCACAGAGGTTGATCAAAGACATGAAGAACGGTCATCGGCCCTGTGGGTGCGCCCAGGGCGAACCGGGACGTGTTCTCGAGCGTGTCGATGGCCGTGCCCCACACGGCGATCCCGGCGTTGTTCAGGTCCCGATGGAAATCATCCCAACGGTACGTATCGGAGTTGATCAGCTGCTGGACTCTCTCATCGAGGAAGCGTGCGACCTGGGGCCTGGCATAGATCCTGCCGAATCCGAGCAACGGATTGGAACCCATTTCCGGTGTTTCCCCTGCCTTGGGCATCAGGCCTTCTCCGAGGCAGACCATGATCGCGTGGTTTTCCGGCAGAAAGCGTGACAAATACCACAAGGACTCGCTCATCGCGTAGGCAGAGATGGCATCGGCATCTTTTTTAACCTGGTTCAGGCCCTTCTTATCGAGGTTGCGCCCCTCGCCGTAGCGCCCGAACAGCTGTGTGCCCAATGCCGTCACGGCAGCGGTCATCATAAACATTCTCTCCATTTTGGCATCCACGAAGGAGATGCTGTCCATCAGCTGCGTCCGAGGCAGGCCCTGGATCCACTCCACCTCAACATCCTCCAACCACAGATGGAATCTCCCGAGGAGCGAGCTCGTGTCGGAGGCCCATTGAGCAACTCGATTCCTTTTATCCATGGCTTTTGGGTCCATTTCTGATGTCCTTTCTGTGGGGGTCAGTTAGCCATCCAGCTTGCGCGATCCTATGCTGTATGTCCTTCGACTTAATACCATAAACTGATCGCCCGGATAAATCACCATTCGAGTCGGTGGGGTCAGCGGCAGCGGCAATCGGGGAGGTAAACTTCGGCAAAGCTGAAGAAGCGATGGATTGCCTGGCCATGAGCATTAGAAGCGGTTTGATGGAAAGGCGCTGGCTGGAGCACAACAGTAACCTGGATCCTGTGCGCCAACATCCCCGCTATCAGGCTCTGCTCGAACTCATGGCACAGTACAGCCCCACAGCCACACCCGACTAAACCTGCAAAAGCTCCGAGATCAATTTGGTGTGTTTCGTGGTTATCATTATTTAACGGCAGATGGCTAGGCAGCGAGCACGGCGCGGCCGGCATGGCGCAGGAAGAGGATCTCGGCGATGAAGGCCATGGTCAGCGCGATTACGGCAGTCTCTGCACCGGGAGTATGTACCAGCGCCCCAATCATCACCAGGGTCGCTGTCATGGCCAGGTTGAGCCCCATGCCCCAGTAGATGGTCTGGGTGGAGTGCGCGGCCATCAACATGCCGCGCAGCCAGCTGTGGATCGAGTTGATGAAAGGGAACGCCAGGCCGAGCATTACAGCCGGGGCCACAAAGCGCGACAGGTGAGCCGGCAGGCCGGCTACATATTGGATGTAGAGTTTCGACAGCGGGGTCGCCACTACTAACAGCATCGCCCCCGAGCATGCAAAACCGATCCTGCGACAGAATTTCCGCACCGTTCCCTTGAGGTGGCGCTCGGCGACCAGGGCGATGACCGCCTCCGGCAGCGCAAAGGTAGGGCTGCGGAACAAAAATACAATCCCCCACACCACGGGCCACGCGGCGAGATTCTCCTCGGGATTGGGCATGCGAGCCAGGCCTGCACCGATCAGCGGTTGGGCCAGGAGCGTCAACAGCGAGGTCGCCGCCAGGGGCGCGTGGTAGTGCGCGACGTCCCACATGCTGAGTACCCGCGTGTCTGCTTCAGGAGTGGCGGACAGGAGCCGCTTCACGGTTCCACGGACTACCCAAGCCACAAAAACGGCTTCCGTGATTACCCCACACATGAGCGCGATGCTGCCCACGTAAGTACCGGGCAGATGGGTGAACAGGGCCAGCATGATTCCCGTGCCCCCCGACGAAAAAAGGCGCACCGCCGTGCCATATCCGATCAAACGTGTCTGCCCGTGGCGAATCATCACGCCCTGATAAAACCGGCGCGTGCCGATCGCCGCGGTCCACAGGGTCATGATCCTCATGCCCGGCTGCGCGGCATCTGAGATGTCGGCCGGAATGCCCATAAGCGTGCGCACGATGACGTCGTATACCGGCGTAAAAGCCACCAGCACCGCCACGGCCGTAGCCAGCACGTTGATCCAGATCATGAAGCGGCGCAGGGTGAGGTAATTGCGGGCGCTGGTGGAAAGCGCCGTGCTGGTGGCGAGCAGCATGATGACCGGGCTTTCGATCGCGATTTCCACGCTCATGACAATGCCGAAAGCGGCCAGCTGCGTCTGCATATCTGCCAGGCGGGCAATTGCCGCCTGAAGAACCGGCACTTCCGCGCCCATCAGCAACCAGCTGGCAGCAAGCGGCAGCCAGAACATGAAGATCTGGCGCTGTGTTGTTACCGACGCGGGTAGAGTCACATCTCCTCCAAAAACCGGACCCAAGACATTCTCATAAATCCCGGCATCTTCCAACTAAACTTTTGTCATCCAGATGCATCCACTGCCGCCAATTGCCCGTTGCCTGCCCTTGTTTTGGCGCAGATGGATAGAGCAAATTCGGGTTGTCCTGGTTCGCCCCCAACGTTTCCACATGGCGGATCAGGCGTGTGCGCTTTTTGATTGCGCTGGCCCGTTTTAGGGGTGATCATTACAGTTTTATTTCGGCTGATCGGCCCTTTTGTGCAGTTCAGGTATCCTAACAATTTTTCGGCATAGAGGAGATCCGAAGGTGACGGCAAGCAATCTTAAAAAGACCCCCTTAAACCAGTGGCATCGTGATCATGGGGCCAAAATGGTGGATTTCGGCGGATGGGACATGCCGGTTCAATATGAGACCGGCATTCTCCAGGAGCATTTGGCCACACGCAAGTTCGGCGGCTTGTTTGATGTCAGTCATATGGGCCGATTCCGTTTCAAAGGAGCCAGCCGGATTCCATTTTTGCAGCAGGTGCTCTCCAACAACGCCGAAGCACTCGAACCCTGGCAGGCACAATACACATTGGTCCCGAATGAAAACGGGGGCCTGGTGGACGACGCGTATCTCTATCGATTTGGAGAAGACGACTACCTGCTGGTGGTGAACGCATCCAATGCAGAGAAGGACTGGAAACACTTCCAGGAACAGGCGCGCCGTTTTCCCGGCCTGGTGATGGAAAATCACAGCGAAAAACTGGCGATGATCGCTTTCCAGGGCCCGGTCGCAGGCCGGATCCTCGAGGAACTCATCGAGGGCGGGACATTGCCCAAGCCCTTCCGCAATTCCCTGTCCAAGGTGACTATCGCCGGCGTCGAAATTCTCATCGGGCGTACCGGCTATACGGCGGAACCCCTATGCTTCGAACTTTTCGTGCCGGCAGAGAAGGTGGTGCTCATCTGGTCCAGGCTTTATGAAGCGGGCAAAAACCTGAACGTGCTGCCGATTGGACTCGGCGGCAGGGATACCCTGCGCCTGGAAGGAGGCCTCCCGCTCTATGGCCATGAGTTCGGCATCGATCCGGAAGGGAAGGAAATACCTGCGTACGCGTTCCCACTGACCAGCATCGCGGTGAGCTTCTCCGGGCGCAAGGGCGACTTTATCGGTCACCAGGCTCTTGCCCGGCAATTCGAAGAAGTAAAAAAGCTGATGGAGGGGCTGTACGAATCATCCGAGATTCTCCCGCGCCGCATCCGGCCCATTGCAATTGTGGACAAAGGTGTCGCGCGTCAGGGCGATCTCATCTTCATTGGCGAGAAGAAGGTGGGTGTTGTAACCAGCGGCACTGTGGCACCCTATTGGAAATTCGAGGGCGAAAGCTCCACGATGAAGATTACGGAGGAAACCGAACGCCGGGCCGTGGCCATGGCTTTGATGGATGCGGCCTTGATGCCCGAGCAGGAGATCGAGGTGATGGTCCGCGAGCGCCGCATGAAAGCCCGCATTGTCCAATGGCATGGGAGGTCGGAGGCGCCGCCCTATTTCCGTCCTATTCCGGCAACCTGGCACAAACCGGAGCGCACGCCTGCTGAGGGCGAGGGGCTCGAAAAGACCCGACTGCTGCTTCGCAAAGCGCTCGAGAACCATGAGTGGCGGCAGCGCCGCTGCATTAACCTGATCCCGTCCGAAATGACCCCGTCTCCGCTCGTGCGCATGCTCCAGGTTTCAGATCCGGTCGGACGCTACGCCGAGCACAGGGACTTCCCCGCCTTCCTCGACCAGGAGGTCTTCTACTATCAGGGCACGGATTTTATCGCCTGGGTTGAAGATCGGCTGGCGGCCGAAATGGCGGAATTCCTGGGTTGCCCGCAGGTGGAAGCGCGCGCGATCAGCGGCCAGATGGCCAACATGACCGTGTTCAGCGCCATGGTGGATTGGAGAAACCGGGTGGACCGGCGCCGTGAGCCGGAGCGCATTCGCCTGGCCATGAACAATCACATCACCTTCGGCGGTCATTTGAGCGCGCAGCCCATGGGTGCGCTCCGCGATTACATCGCCAAAGATCCGGTCACCGAACGGTTCGCAGTGATCAATTTCCCGGTGCGACAGGACAATCCTTACAGGATGGATGTCGAAGAAACCGCCCGCATCCTGGAGCAGGTAAATCCGGAGATCATCATCTTAGGCAAGAGCATGGTGATCCATCGTGAGCCGGTGGCGGAGATCAAGAAGCTGGTCAAGGACCGTAAGGAGCCGCCCATCCTCATGTACGACATGGCCCATGTTCTCGGTCTGATCGGACCTCACTTCCAGGAGCCGTTCAAAGAAGGCGCGGACATTGTCACCGGCTCCACGCACAAGACATTCTTCGGCACACAGCGTGGCGTGATCGGGATGAATTTCGAGGAGAACACGCCCGAGTTTGAGTTATGGAACGCCGTGCGTCGGCGCGCCTTCCCGGGCATGACCAGCAACCACCATCTGGGCAGCCTGCTTGGACTGCTCATGGCTGCGATCGAAATGAACGCGTTCAAGAGTGCATACCAACCGCAGGTCATTGCCAATGCCAAAGCGCTGGCGTGCGCCCTCAAAGAGCAGGGTCTCGATGTGGCCGGTGATCCCGCGATCCGTTACACCGAAACGCACCAGGTCATCGTCAAAGTCGGCTACGCTCACGGGTGCGATGTTGCACGTAACCTCGAAAACAATAACATCGTGGTGAATTACCAGGCCATCCCGAGTGACGAGAGCTTCACGGCCAGTTCGGGACTCAGGCTCGGCGTTTCCGAGATGACCCGGTTCGGCATGAAGGAAAAAGATCTCCAGGCATTCGCCCCGCTCTTCGCCGATGCAGTCAGAGGCAAGAACGTCGGAGATAAAGTGGCCAAGTTCCGGCGAAATTTCCAAACTATGCACTACTGCTTCGAGGGCAAAGATATCGAGGAATCCAGAGCGCGGCTGCTAGCCACATTCTAAATCTCACAAAAAGGCAGCCCCGAAGAACACGGCGCGGCATGGCTGCAACCAATAAGCTCACCGCAGAGCCGCGGAGAAAAGGAGCCTCGAAGAGGCGGCAATCCATAGCCCCGGCCGTGAGGCCGGGGTTTATCAGGCAAACCGGAATGAGCGTCGAAGGTGCGGCACAAGACATCTGTACTGGTCCTTCGGACCTCGATTTCCTTTCTCTCACTACCCCGCCCTTACGGGCGGGTCTATTCACTGCCGGCGCGTCGCGTGGCAAAAAATCCTTGCCTTCCTGCAAAGGATTTGAGGGTAAGGAGTCCGAATAGAAAAAGCTTTTGCAATTTCGTGCTCTTCGTGGCTGCTTCTAAAAGTCGCTTGTTGTTTTCAAAACCGGTCGCCCAGGGCGAAGTGGATCGTGCCGCGCGGGTCTGCCAGGCGCAAAAGGCCGCCTTTGCTCAAGATCAGCGTACTGAGCCGCAGGAAGTTCCAGGAGAAAATCAGGCGCCCGGGCTGATGGATCATGGGGAGCTGCAGACGGAGTTCACCGCCCATCGAGCCGCGCAGAAGCCCATTCGTAGCATCAATCAGGTTCGCACCCGAGGCGGCATCCACGTTTTTCTTCGATAGCTTGCTCCATCCCAAATCGATGAACGCGGCTGCGCTCAGCGGCCCTTGGATCGGCACACGATATTCCAAGGAGAATCCCAGGACGGTATCGGCTCCCAGCGGGCTCGGTGAGGATTGCGTGTCTGTCGGATATGCCCAGGGGGTAAGACCGCCGCGTGGGAATCCGCGCACGATCTCATCCCCGGGATAGAAGCGCCGGTCGATAGTCAAGAGTGCGTTGTTTTTCGGACGGATCGCGGCAGCCTGGACGCCAAAGCCGAAGGCATTCCTCCCTTTCGTGAGCGGATCTCCGAACAATTGCGAAAAACGCAGGGCCTGGGCGGTCGAGTCCACGGATCGCAGCTGAGTGGTGCCGCTCCAGGAATTGACGAAAGAGAATCGAGTGCCCCGCGTTGCCGGTCCGGCCCCCTTGGTGGAGTCGAAAAAAAAGGTCGGCGACAGGTCGATTCTATCCTGCACGCTGCGCTGTACCGGGTTGCCGCTTTCATTCAGCTCGGTGATCGAAAGCTTCTCAAACTGGGTGCCCAGGCCGACCTGGATTTTGGAGGTTATCGGATAGGCGCCCGTCAAGCCCATGCCGGTGGAACGGTTCTTGAGGATGTGAATCAGATCGGTTGCATTCGGAACGACGCTGGCAACATTGAAGTTCGTCAGCCGATGAAAGACCGACAGGCCGAGGTTAAAGGGGAGGCCCAGGAACCTGTTGCCGATGATGTTGAGCAGCATGTTGGACTGCGACGCGCCCCCATCCAGCTGCAATGAGAGCGATTCGCCCAGTCCGAACAGATCGAACGCCGTGTACAGGATTCCCAGATAGCCACCGCCGACACCTCCCGTACCGCCGGTGCCAAAGATACCCTGCCGGTCTTTTTCCTTGACCTTGAAGGTGATGTCGAGGAGTTCGGTCTTGTCATTCATCTCCAGGGCTACGTCGGAGCGCGCGATCTCTTTGATCATCCCGCTGCGGTTGAGGCGCTTGATGCTTTCATCCAGCTTGATGGAATCAAATACCTCTCCCTCACGCGCCACCACCTCGCGGCGCAGAAATTTCTCCCGCAGCCTGAGATTCCCCTCGAACTTGATGCGGCCGATCGCAATGGGATTGCCTGCGTAAACCCGGTACGTAGCCGCCACCGTGCGGGCATCGTCATTGACGTTTTGTTCCAGCTCCACCTGCGCAAGCCCGTAGCCGGCATGTCCCAACGCGTCTACCATTTTCTGACGCTTGGCCTCCAGCAATGAGTAGTCGTAAGCGCCGGGAGCCTGGATGGAAGAGAGGATCTCATTGACCTGGGCAGCCGCAGCCTTGCCGCTTCCCTGGCTCGTGACCGAAATCAGCTTGTAAGCGGGCCCCTCCGTGATCGGAATCACCAGAGACAGTTTCTGCTTTGTGCCGCCGAACTTCGGCAGCAACATCCACCAGCGCCGCGGAAAGTCCTTCGCCACGATCTGCGGTGTCCCGATGCGCGCGGCCGCGAAGCCGTGCGATTGATAATAGTGGCGCAAGCCTTCGAGATCGGCAGTCAGGCTCTGAGGAGCATACGCGCCTCTGTTTGTCCAGGGCATCAAGTACGGGGCCGGGCGCGTGTATTGCATCTGTTTCAGCAGATCCTTGGCAGCAACGGCTTGGTTGCCGTCGAATCGTACTTCTCCGACATCCAGGCGCGGACCCGGTTCGACGAGAAGACGTACCCGGACGGTGCCGATCCTCTCCGCATCCGTAACCATGCGCACCTGCGAAAATGGATACCTGTGCGCGCGCAGCCAAGTATGGACGAAGTTCGCCGTCTTATTCACCGTCCCCGGTCGAAACGGTGTATCAGTTTGCACCAGCAGTTTCTCTGTACCCAGCAGTCGCCGAACCTGATCTTCCTGTCCCTGGCTCAGCCCTTCAATCTCAAATTCCGAGACAAAGGGCAATTCGTGCACGTGATAGATCACATCTACGAGCCCCTCGCCGACCTCCTGAGTTTCGATATCGAGCGACTGAAATAATCCCAGATCGTTGAGCTGGCGCAAGTCTCCGCGCGTCTTGCCTTCGTTGTACACCATACCGGGTTTGGCGGAAACGTAATGGAGGATCGTAGCGGTCGGAATGCGCAAGTTCCCCAGGACCTGCACACTCCGGATCGTCAGCCGAGGCGAAGCCTGGGGAAACAGTCGAGGAGCTGCCAGAAAAAGGCAGCTCAAAAGAATCATGCGTCGGATCATCACAACCAGACCAAGTCTATATACTCCAGCATTTCTGTCAAGTTCCAGGATTTATTCCGGTTCGGCCCTCAAGGGATACAGAATTGAGGAGTTGGAAGTGAGAAGGCGCCAACAGCAGGAATAGGTCCAGCTCGGTGTGCGCTTGCAATCCTGCCCAACGCATGATTTTAGCAGAAGCGAGAATTGCCCCTATTCTGAATTCTGTCTCCTACCTCCTGTATTCCCGACCGCACACTGGCATGAGGGAATGGAACCCTCCTCGTGCCTTCTCCAGGATTTCAACGAAGAGGTAACTCATGTGTTTTCAATGACTTTTGAAAATATATTGAGCTTGACTCCACCCGGCAAGAATGTTAGATTCCGCATGCGCTTGTCACTCTCGCAGGAAAGGAAAGCTTCCGAACGGAATCCGATGTTATGATCTGGAGAGAGCCTTTTGGGGGCCGGGGATTCCGACTCGAAAATATGCAGAGTAGCAAAGCATGAGTCGGCCCTGTTGGGGCTCATGAATATAGTCATAGTGGAGGTTTACCCTATGTACCCCGAGGAAAACCTGTACACAAAGGACCACGAGTGGATTCACGTTCAAGGAGATGTGGGCATCGTAGGCATAACGGACTACGCCCAGCATGAACTCGGCGACGTAGTCTACGTGGATCTTCCGGAAGTGGGAGACACTTTTGAAGCCACCGAGCCGTTTGGCTCGGTTGAATCGGTCAAGGCGGTTTCAGAAGTTTTCAGCCCTGTCGGCGGTGAGGTGCTTGAAGTCAATACCAAACTGGAAGACAGTCCGGAACTCGTGAACGAGTCTCCGCATCAGAAGGCCTGGATGATCAAGATTCGTATCTCCAATCCTGAGGAACTCAAAGAGATGCTGAGTGCGGAGGAGTACGAGGAGTACCTTCAGGAGTTGTCCGGCAGTTAAACCGTCCCTTTCAAACTACCGTTGGCATGGCGCCCTGCTTGTGGATTTTGACCAAGATCCCACAGGCAGGGCGTTGATGCCACAAAGCCCTTCCTTCTTCTATCCCTCAGTCTTCGACTTTGCCGGCGCGAGCACCGAGATCAGGTGGCGATCGCCGTAGACATTATCGACGCGGCCGACTGCCGGCCAGAACTTGTTCTCACGGGTCATGCCCGCGGGATAGCCAGCCTCGAGCCGGGAATAAGGATGAGTCCAGGGTTCGGCAAGAAGTGATTTGGCCGAATGAGGAGCGTTCTTCAGCAGGTTGTCCTTGGGATCCATCTTCCCCTGCTCGATCCCTTCCACTTCCTTTCGAATGGCGATCATGGCCTCGCAGAATCGATCCAGCTCTTCTTTCGATTCGCTTTCCGTCGGCTCTACCATCATGGTTCCGGGCACCGGGAAGGATACCGTGGGAGCATGGAAGCCATAGTCCATGAGACGTTTTGCCACGTCGTCCACTTCGATCCCGGCGCTCTTCTTGAGCGGCCTCAGATCCAGAATGCACTCGTGAGCGATCATCCCATGCTTGCCTTTGTATACGACGGGGTAGTATGGATCCAGCCGCTTCGCGATGTAGTTGGCATTGAGAATGGCATACCTGGTGGCTTCCGTAAGCCCCTTCTCCCCCATGAGCGCGATATAAACCCAGGAGATCGGCAAAACGCTCGGGCTCCCATAGGGCGCAGATGAAACGGGCCCCATGCCCTTTTCGCCGCCGACCGGAATGACGGGGTGCTTCGGGAGGAAAGGAGCCAGGTGAGCCGCAACCGCGATGGGTCCGACACCCGGACCCCCGCCGCCATGAGGAATGGAGAAGGTCTTGTGCAGGTTCAGGTGGCAGACATCCGCACCCACATCGCCCGGACGGCACAGGCCAACCTGAGCATTCATGTTGGCGCCGTCCATGTAGACCTGGCCGCCATGAGTGTGCACAATGAAGCAGATTTCCTTGATCGCCTCTTCGAACACTCCATGGGTCGAGGGATAGGTAACCATCAAAGCCCCGAGGTCGCGGGCATGGGCATCTGCTTTGGCCTTGAGGTCGGCCACATCGACGTTCCCCTGGTCGTCACATTCCACCACCACGACTTTAAACCCTGCCATGATCGCGCTCGCGGGGTTCGTGCCATGAGCCGAGTGAGGAATGAGACACACGTTGCGATGCCCTTCGCCCAGGCTTTGGAGATACTTGCGAATCACCAGGAGGCCGGCGAACTCGCCCTGGGCTCCGGAATTGGGCTGCAACGAAACTGCAGCGAACCCAGTGATTTCCGCCAGTGATTTCTCCAGCTGCTGAAACAGGGTTTGGTAACCTGCCGCCTGATCCAGCGGCGCGAAGGGATGGATCTTGCCGAACTCCGGCCAGCTCACCGGGTACATTTCTACGGTCGCATTGAGCTTCATGGTGCAGGAGCCCAGTGGAATCATCGAAGCGGTGAGGGAGAGGTCTCGAGCCTCGAGCCGGCGCGTGTAGCGCAACAATTCTGTTTCGGAGTGGTAGCGGTTGAACACCGGTTGGGTAAGATAGCTGCTCGTCCGGACGAAAGGCTCGGGGAAAGGCGCGTCGGCCTTTTCAGCCAGGCTTTCGATCTCCGATTCTTTGAGGCTTCGGCGCTCGTCGAAAATCGCCAGCAAGTCCATCAGATCTGCGCCGGTCACAGTCTCATCCAGGCTGATTCCAACCGCCGAGTCATGGAGGACTCGCAGGTTGATCTTGCGCGCCCGCGCCGCGTCCAGGATGCCGGCAAGGCGCCCCTTCCCGAGTTCCACGCGGATGGTATCGAAGTAAAAACCGGGTCCGACTTTATATCCCAGGCGCTCCAGAACCTTCGCCAGGACGCACGCCAGCGCATGAATGCGGCGCGCGATTCTGCGGAGTCCGCCGGGTCCATGGTAGACGGCATACATGCCGGCCATGACCGCCAACAGAACCTGGGCGGTGCAGATATTGCTGGTCGCTTTCTCGCGCCGGATATGCTGCTCGCGCGTCTGCAGGGCGAGGCGCAGAGCATCATTCCCCTGCGGGTCTTTGGAGACGCCCACGATGCGTCCGGGCATGTAGCGCTTGTATTCGTCCCGGGTGGCAAGGTAGGCCGCGTGAGGTCCGCCGTAACCCAGAGGTACACCAAAACGCTGCGTGGTGCCGACGGCGACATCCGCGCCGAATTCTCCCGGGGCTTTCAACAGCGTGAGCGCCAGCAGGTCAGCGGCTACCGTCACCAGCACACCGCCTTGATGGGCCCGCTCGATAAAGGCGGTGTAGTCGATGATCGCGCCGTCGGTTGCCGGATACTGCAGAAGCGCGCCGCAGACAGGCCGGGCAAAATCGAAAGTCGCATGGTCGCCGACCACTACGGAAATCCCTTTGGCGTCGGCCCTCGTCTTGACGACCTCGATGGTCTGCGGGTGGCACTGCTCCGAGACGAAGAAACAGTCGCGTTCTTCCTTGCTCAGCGCGTAGCACATGTTCATGGCCTCGGCCGCCGCCGTCCCTTCGTCCAGCAGGGACGCATTCGCAAACGGCAACCCGGTCAGATCCGCAATCATGGTCTGAAAGTTCAACAGCGCCTCGAGCCGGCCCTGGGAAATCTCCGGCTGATAGGGAGTGTACTGGGTGTACCACCCGGGATTCTCGAGGATGTTGCGCTGGATCACCGGCGGGGTAATGCAATCGTAGTACCCCATGCCGATATACGAGCGGAAGACCTTGTTTTGGGAGGCGATCTCCCGCAACCGGCCCAAAGCAACATACTCGCTGCAGTTCTCCTCGAGTCGGAGCGGCACCTTGATTCGAATCGGCGCCGGCACGGTTTTGTCGATCAACTCGTCCAGTGAGGAGATGCCCAGAACGTCCAGCATCGCCCGGCAGTCCTGCTCGCTCGGCCCAATGTGGCGATGAACGAAACCGCCACAATCATTCAGAAGTTCATGCGCAGATAAACTCTTTTCGTTAGTAGGTTTTTTAGAAGCCATAATCTGTCCATTCCATATAAAAGCACAGCCGCGATGATCAATCTCACGGGGCGTAACTATACAGGATATTTGGCGCGCAATGCCAGCACAAGAGCGGGACTTCCCAGACACGTGAGCACGCTGCAATAAAGTGAACGCCGGGTGCTGCGCGGCGTTCAGGTCCCAGGATTGCTTGACTCCAGGCCCTGTCCGGCGGCGGGGCCTGCTTTGCGAATCCGTAGATTCTCAGAACAGTCCCCCATGCGCCGGCGGCGCACCCAGGTGCATGAAAATGTTGTGCTCTCATCGCGCTTTCCCTGCGTCGCCCTTTCAGGGCTCTGGCCGGCTCCATCACCTGTACCCAGGGCTCACGCCCTGGGCTTTGCTGCGCCACCCCTTCGGGGTTTCCGCAGTCGAGAAATGCTTAGCCCTGAAAGGGCGGG
>JBGQNR010000084.1:0-22600 GCA_041501225.1 Acidobacteriota bacterium | reverse complement strand
GTTGAGGAATTTTCCTCTTCAGTTCCGAGTCCCCTGGGAATAACGCTTCGGCGGCGTGGCGATAAAGCCGAGGCGACAGTCTGCATGTCGGCAGCGGCGCCGCGATGCGCCCTCGGGGGATGTGCCCCGCTTACCGCTTACGATCCACCGCTCAACAATCCGGCGATAGTCATCATCACTCTTTACCGGCCTGGACGGCGGAAAAGATGTGGACACCCACAAAAGATGCAATGCAAAAAGTGGGTGTCCAAGTTCTGCTTTTTTTTGCCTGGCGATACTGTCAATTTGCGCCTGGCAGCGGAAGTTTGTACAAATTCCAGGTCCGCAACACCATTGCGATGTAAAATCCAGAGTTGTCGCCGACATGGGATCCCGGGAGCAAACCGGCGCAGTTTGCATGATATCTACAACCCGGAAGCTTGGGGCATCGTGGGTAGGATGCAAATCGAGACTGCAGCTTATTCCGGCCCTATTTGATAGCGAGCCTCATCCAAGTGTTATGGCTAATCAGGAGTCATGCACAAACCAAGTATCATCTGATGTGAACGAGTAGATCTCAGCAGCGGACGGGCGGTGCAGAACTTCATTAGCGAGGACGATCTTTGGACTTTTGAGGGATGGCTGCGGTACCAGGGCGTTGACGCGGCAACGGCAACTCCCGAGGAGTTATCGGAGTGGAGGAACTGTTTCGATGAGGCTAGGGAGCGCTGTGCTGCGAGATCCACGGTCGGGCTGATGAAACTCCAGCCTATTCCCGGTGAGCATCGATTCGCGGTGGCGGTCCGGGAGGGCCCCAATCTCTGGCTGTTGTTGTGGATCCGACGCTCGAGGAAGGGTGAGTTCTTTGTCATGATCCCGCGCGCCAATCGACACTGGGACGTTCACACCAGCTACCATCTGGACGGCACCCTGCATATGAAGAGTCACGGCGGCAAGGTCCTTCCGCCCAATAAACGTCAACCTTTGACAGGCGTTTTTCACGGAACAGAGAGCCTCGGGATGTTCGCTGGCTACGGTCCGACGAGCGTCGGGGCGATATGCGATCCGCAAGCCTTCTCCGGGGTTGTCGAACTCGCCCCTGGCGTGCTGGGGCCGCGCGACGGCGTGATCAAGGTCGATCTTGTGGAGCCAGGGTGCAAGCCTACGGCCGACCCTTGGATCCAAATCGTCCGGCAGGAAGTCTTTCGTGATACCCATCCGTGGATTGTGATTACGGTTGGTTCGTGCGGGTGACGGCGCACCTGCGGCCCCCCTCAACACCGCGGATTTTACAGACTGGTTTCCTCCCAAGTGTGACCGGATCAACCAGAACCGTTCCAGCGCCAGCTTTTAGGCATCCACCGAAAGTCCCACGAGCTAGTCAATCATCCAAAGCTAAAGACCCTTGGACACCCACCGTTCTATGCATCTTTGATGGATGTCCATATATTTTCTCTCACAGCCCGCGCGCCCTTTTTCTTCAAACTGGGGCAGCGCCAACAAAAAGAAAGCCGGCCGTCTCCTCGACGGCCGAACATGGGAAGGCCTGCCGGCTACGCTCACTGCCCCGCGACTTGCCGCGACGTTCGTTTAGAAATCGGGGACGTCAGGTGAATGTCCCCGACTTCCCCGACTTCCCCGGTCGGAGCCTGCCATTTCCTGCTCCTTTATAGATCATTTGAAATAGAACCAGAGCCCGAGAAACTTTCTATGCGTGAGAAACCGCTCAGTTATACCTGTGACAACCTATCCGCTTGGGTTATACTGACCATGCCTACAATTATCCGCGTCGGAAAACTGCGGATTGCCATATATTTGAACGACCATGGTCCGGCGCGCGTTCATGTCATGGGCGTTGGTGGCGAAGCAAAGCTCAAACTGGGCATGCGTGGAAGAAAACCCAGGCTGGTGATCAACAACGGAATGACGCAAGCCGATCTGGCGGTTGCACTCCGGGTGGTCGATGCAGAAGGGTCACTTTTTGGTTTGGGCTGTAAGCACCCTGGGAAAACAATGGGCGATCGCCGCGCGTCTCCTGAGTGATCATCAACTGGTCATGCATGGGCCTTATCGACTCCTACGACACCCCATTTATTCCGGAATGTTCGGAATGATGATCGCCACTGATTTGGCAATCAGTGTACCCACGGCGTTACTCGCCGGCGTGCCAATCTTTTGTCTCGGAACGCTCATCCGCGTGTGGAGAGAGGAGAAGTTGCTTCGAACAGAATTCGGCGAACAGTATCAAGCCTATGGAAAGCACGTGCCGGCGATCTTACCGCGGTTTTTTTCCTGAGCGCAGAGGAACCCGTGAGCGCCACTGGACCTTGGGTTCCCATCCTTTCTGATATTCGCGTCGAAACTTTATAGCTTCTCCTTCCCGCCCAGGCTCTTACATGGCAGCAAGAACACCGCGAACGTATCCGATGGATTCCGCCACACCCGGAAACGGATCTTTTTGATCTTTTTCGTGTTCAAAATGGAGCGTTCTCGAATATTTCAACCGCGCCAGTGTTCTGAGCAATTTGGGGATGTCGATGACACCCCGGCCACATTCCACCGTGGTCCCTTTGGCGTCTGCGGAGCTGACATCCTTGAAATGGACATCGTAAAGCCGATCGAAGTATCGTTCGACTTCGGCGGATGGATCCAGGCCCAATCGCTGGGTGTGGCCGACATCGATGCACAGGCCCATGCGCTTGTCCATCTTGGCGATGAGCTTGTAGGCACTCTCGGGACTCGGATAGCGCTCATCCGTGGGGCCATGATTATGGATCGCCAGCATGATATCGGTTTCCTTCACTTTCTTTTCGGTAAGCTCCAGCAGGGGCGGTTGCGGCACACCCACCAGCATCTTGATTTCGGCTGCCTTCGCATACGTGAAGGCGTTCTGGACCTCGGCTTCCGTTGTCATATAGACCACGCCGCACGAGGAGAGCTCCAGACCGGCGCCGCGTATCTTCTCGAGCACTTTCTTGATTTCCGCTTCGGAACTGTTCATTGGCAGGTGCATGTCCTTCAGAGTGATTTTCCTAAGGTCAAGGCGCTTGGTCATCTCGATGGCCTGGTCCAGCGTAAAGGATCGGAATGTATAGGAAGCCATTCCCAGATCGAAGGGAACGCGGCTTTTGGCGGGCGTGCCGGGATTGCCCATCGCCAGCGCGCTGGCCAATGGCCGAGATCCCATGGCCGCAGTCAGACCTGCCAATTTCAATATATTGCGACGCGATAGATTGCTCATTTTCTTTCTCCCATGTGAAAACGGGTAGGGCTAGAACGTTCGGATTTTGATATTTCGGAAGTAAACGCGATTGCCATGTTCTTGAAGAAGGATATGGCCCTTCTCAGCCTCGCCAAAATCCTTCATGTCCTTGAATTTGCTTTCGGCCTTGTGAGCGAGGAGCTCCTTTCCGCCGCGCTCATATTCCAGGACCTTCACGCCATTGAGCCAATGTTCCACATGTTTTCCCTGCACCAGAATTCTCGCCTGGTTCCACTCTCCGATCGGATTCACTTTCTTGTCGTGGGCAGGAATCAGATCATAGAGGGATGCGAGCGTGCGATTTCCATTGATGCCCTATTTTGCATCAGGGTGCCTGGCATCATCCAGGAGCTGATACTCGAGTCCGATGGCGGAGCCCGGGCTCTTTTTTTGCGCCTCGGTCACGAAGTATTTGATGCCGCTGTTGGCGCCCTCGGTGAGTTTGAAATCCAGCTTGAATTCGAAGTTGCTGTATTCATCCACCGTCACGATGTCACCCCCCTTTGCCGCTTCGCCGCCGCCCGATTCCAGGACGATCAGCATCCCGTCGCGGATTTCCCAGCCCTTCGAAGGAAACGCCTCCCGGTAGGCGCCGCGCCACCCGGCAGAGGTTTTACCATCGAACAGTAGCCTCCAGCCTTCTTTCTTCTCTTTTTCGGATAGAGCGTTGGTTTCGGTCGCTGTCTGGGGCGCCGGCCGGCATGTTACCGCAGCCAGCAACACCATAATAATAAAGGAAGATGTCCGGCGGATGGTGATGATGCGCCTGTTTGTTGTCTTCATGCGGTCGCCTCCGTGAGTTCTGCTGCGGGTCAGAATGTAGCACCAAGCGAGTTTCATACTTTAATATATCCTAAGGCAGGTTTTCTTCAAGTCAAATGAGCATAGCCGCAAGCCCAGGCGAACCTACTCCAAAATGCTGAAATACCCTATACTGAAGGCCCAAATGAGATATATGACTATACAGGATCAAATCCCGTTGCTTCCATGCCGGCACCACTTTATAATCCGCCCGAACGGCTTTCGTATTAGAGCGCTCTAAATATGCAGGCAGGCAGCGCACTATGGGGCGTGTGCAAGCCCTCCCCGCGATCGTGCCTACCTCGGATACATCATACCGGGCAGATCATTGAATCTGCCCATGGGAGGTAGCTCAATGAGAAAATATATATATATCATGCTGGTCCTAACCGTCGTGTCCTGCATTGCGGGCACTCATCTTGCCTGGGGTCAGGAAGCCCGAGCCACGCTTGGCGGCCGCGTGGTCGACCCGCAAGGAGCGGTGGTTCCAAACGCCACTGTTATCGTTACCGCGGATGATACCGGGGTAAGGCAGCAGACCACTACGAACGCTCAGGGGAACTGGATCGTTCAGTTCCTGATCCCCGGCCATTACAGCTTTAGCGTTTCCGCGCCCGGTTTCAAAACCGCCGAGCGCAAGGGCCTGACTCTGCAGGCTGCCGACAACAAACTGATCGACACAAAGCTAGAAGTCGGCGGCATCACGCAAACCGTGACGGTGACGGCCGAAACCCCGCTCGTTGAAACCACGTCGGCCACCTCCGGGACCGTCATCACGCAGGAACAAATCACCGAGATGCCGTCCATGTCGCGCGTGACCACGCTGCTGGCCACCCTTTCGCCAGGGGTTCTGGCCCAGGATCAAAACCAGAACGTCGCCCACCTCTGGTCTTACAACGCCGCGTCCCAATTTACCGTGAACGGGGGCCGGAACAACGTGCGCTCGAACTCATTCGAGTTGGACGGCATGCCCAACATCCGAACCGATGGGAAAGTCGGATTCATGCCGCCGCCGGACGCGGTTCAGGAGTTCCGTGTGCAGATGAACGCCTATGATGCCTCGCTTGGCCGCCAGGCCGGCGCCACGGTGCAGATGGTGATGAAGAGCGGCACCTCCGGCTACCACGGCAGCCTCTATTGGTTCAACCAGAACAACCTCCTTAATGCAAATCTCTTCCAGACGAACCTTGCGGGCGGCAAGGTGCCTGCGGTTCATTTCAACGAATACGGGGCCACCTTCGGCGGCCCGGTGCGGATTCCCTGGCTCTACAACGGCAAGGAGAAAACCTTTTTCTTCGTCTCTTTCGATGGTACGCGAAACAAGGATCCACGCTTCGACGTCCGTTCCGTGCCCACGGACCTGGAACGCAAGGGGGATTTCAGCCAGTCGTTCACTACGCAGCTGGTGAGCGGCCAACTGGTAAAGTACCCCATCAAGATTTACGACCCACTGACCGTCGATGCCAAGGGATTCCGGCAGCAGTTCACAAACAATATTATTCCAACCGATCGTTTGAATCCCATTGCGCTCAAAATCCTGGGATTCGTCCCTCTGCCGAACACACTGAGCGAGCCAACCGGAAACGCGACCAACAACTTTGTGCCCGACTCGACGCGGGACAACAAGATGGCGGTGCTGGCGATAAGGGTCGATCACACCTGGAACAACTCGCACAAAAGCTTCGGCTCTTACCGCTGGTACCACGAGGACGAGTTGAGCGGCGATAATTTCCACAACGCTTCCACCGGGGCCTACCAGACCCGCATCCCCACGGGAGTTGGGCTGGATCATGTCTGGACGCTCAGTCCCAGGAAGGTGTTGAATATTCGCTGGAATGTCAGCCGCTTTGTCGATGACAATCGCGACCAGGGGGCAGGTTTTGATCCGTCGGTGCTGGGCTTGCCCGCGAGCTTCATCGCGCAGATGGAGAAGCCATCCTTTCCTCGTATCAATGGCCAGTTCGGCACTATTGGAACCAGCAGCGCCGGCAACCTTACGGCCTCGACGTACTACACCTGGAGCGCCACCATGAACCATGTGGTGGGTAACATGTCGTTCAAGTACGGCGGTGACTACTGGGTGCTTCAGTCCGCGAACCGGAACATTGGGAACCAGGGGCAGTTTGACTTCAATAACAGCAACTGGACGCGGCAGCAAGCCACCGTAAGCGGAGGAACGGGGGTCGGATCAAGTCTCGCGGCCTATCTGCTGGGGCTCCCGAATGGCGGCAACTTCCCGCGCAATGCGAACGGATTTTATTCTCAGCATTTCTACAGCGTCTACGTGCAGGACGACTGGCGCGTCACCCCGCGCTTGACGGTGAATCTTGGCCTGCGCTGGGATTACGAGACACCGGTCACCGAGCGTTACAACCGCCTGACCTCAAACTATGATCTGACCGCTCCGAATCCGATCAGCGACTCGGCGCAGGCTGCTTACGCAAGCGTCCTCACCAAGAACGCCACCAATGCGAATGTCCAGCAGTTGGCTCAGATGGTGCCGGCGAGCGCCTTCAAGATCTACGGCAATCAGCTCTTTGCGGGCGCCGACGGCCAAAAACGGGAGGCATACAACGGCGACTTCAAAGAGATCCAGCCCCGCGTCGGTTTTGCCTATCGCTTGCTGCCGCACACCGTCATCCGCGGAGGCGTCGGAAAGTTCGTCCAGGCTTCGTACGACATAGGCTGGCAGAACGGCTTCAGCCGCAGCACCACTTTCATTGCCACGCAGGACAACTACTTCACTCCCTACGACACCCTGAGCAATCCATTCCGGGGCGGCATTCTCGCTCCCACCGGTTCCTCACTTGGCGCCCTTACGAATCTCGGACAGGGCGTGAACATGTACAACCAGGATCCCGGACGTATGCACTCATGGGAGTACAGCCTCCACCTCCAACATGAATTCAAAGGCTGGCTGTTTGAAGTCGGCTACACGCATAACAAGACTTACGGCATTGCCCAGGGTAGAAACCAAAACCTGCCCACTTTAGCCGTCTGGCAGCAGTTGCGCTCGCCGCGGTTTGATGCCAACGGCCGTCCGCTGGACAAGCTCCTGTGGGACGAATTGATTCCGAATCCGTTCTACCAGCTGACGGGAGTGACCGGCTCTCTGGCGAGCAACCAGAACATCTCCTTCAACCAGTTTGTGCGTCCGATCAAAATCCTAGGCGACATCACGAAAGACCTCAATCCATTGGGTGAAAACCAATACGACGCCATGCTGGTCAAGATCGAGCGCCGGTTCAAGGGCGGCTTCAGTGTGATCAACTCCTTCACCTGGTCGAAGCTGTTCGAGGACACCTCGCTCATCGGCCCGGAAATTGTTGGTCCGACCGTCGAACATAAGCTCGGCGGCGAGGACCGTCCCCTCCGCCTGTCTATCGCTCCCATTTGGGATTTTCCGATTGGACGCGGCAAGAAGTTTTGGACATCGATGCCCAAGGTCCTCGATGTATTCCTCGGCGGTTGGGAATTGACCGGCCAATACAGTATCCAATCGGGCGTGCCCGTCGTGTTCGGAACCGATAGTTTCTACGATGGCCAGGATTTCCATTTGAACCGCGGCGATCGGACACTTGAAAGGTGGTTCGATACCACGCACTTTATTCGATTCCCCGACAAGAACACGGACATATCGAATTACCCGACCTGGACTGGAATCCAGAATCTGCCGGGGTACAACTACAAACCTGCCGCAAATGACACAATCAAAAACGGCGTATACCAGGATTTCGCCACCAACGTCCGCACTTTCCCCACGCGCTGGGGCAATGTCCGTGCCAGCCGCACCAATGAGCTGAACGTCGGCTTGTACAAGAACTTCAGAGTGAAAGAACGAATCAAGATCCAGTTCCGCTTCGAGGCGTTCAATGCCTTCAACCATGTCCGATTCGGAGCGCCGAACACAGACCCGACCAGCGCCAGCTTCGGCCGCGTGGACAAAACCCAGCAGAACAACGCGCGCCAGGTTCAGATGGCGCTAAAAATCTCATTCTAACGCCAATGGGCCGGCCGGGGCTGGCTGAGTCCGCCCCGGCTGGCGCAGGCGTTCGAGAATCCCTCCGGCCGCCAGTAAACCGACGCGCTATTTTGCACAGATCAGCCAGGGCTCTGCCGAGTGACACTCCCTGGTGCAATGCTGTCGCTGGAAAATGCCCTCAGAGGTGGCAATGAAGGCGCAGGTATGGGGCACATCTCAGTCGCTGTGGGATGTTATCGTTAACGGGTCACTTGAAAATATTCCAGCATCCCATTAGAATGCGATTCGTCTCCAGTTCAAATTGATCGTTCCCGTCTGAAGGATTGCGGAGGATTTACTCGTGGAATCAATCCCGAAAAGAGTGACGATTGTGGACATAGCCAGGAAACTGGGCCTGTCGGCGATGACGGTTTCGCGGGCCCTGACCAGCAAGCCCGAAGTCCGGGAAAAAACCAGGCAGAAAGTGCTTCGCTGCGCGACCGCGCTGGGCTACCAGCCGGATCGGTGGGCACGCAGCCTGGTTACGCGAAGATCATCGATTATCGGTGTAGTCATCCCTGACATTTCTCACTCCTACTTTGCCGAGATCACCTTCGGAGTCGAACAGGTTCTGGACAGGGTCGGCTATGATATTCTGCTCTGCCACTCGCGCGGGGACGGTGGAAAGGAGAAAGCGGAGATCGACATGCTCGTCGGGAGCAGGGTGGCCGGGCTGATCATTGCATCCGAGCAATCAGAAAAGTCCGACGGCATGTTCACAGAACTGAGGAGGATGGCGATTCCATTCGTTTTGGTGGATCGATTCTTTCCGAATTTGGATGTCGCTTCCGTCCGGGTAGACGACCGGGCGGTAGGGAGGCTGGCGACGGAATGTCTGATCGAATTCGGTCATAAACGAATCGCTCACATTCGGGGCCCGGCATTGAGTCCGGCTTCGCTGCGTTACCGTGGGTACCTTGAGGCGCTGAAGAGAGCGGGAATTGAGGTGCGCAAGGACTGGGTTGTCGCAGGCAATTTCGATATTGAGAGCGGGCGGCGGGCAATGGAAAAGCTGCTGGAGCTGGATTCGCGGCCCACAGGAGTGTTTGCGGGGAACGATCCGATGGCGATTGGGGCGGTGTACGCGTGCAGGGAGGCGGGGCTGGGGGTGCCGGATGATATGTCGATCGTGGGAGCTGGGAACATAGAGGGCAGGTATCATCCGAATCCGTTCTTGACAACCTTGGATTGGCCGCGGAAGGAACTAGGAAGGATCGCGGCGTCCATGTTGTTGGCGGCAATCAAGGACCCCACGGGCAGGCGTGCGCCGGATAAAGTGTTCGAGCCAAAACTTCTGATCCGTCAATCGACGGCGCTGCCGCGCGCGTGACGGTCGCCCAGCCACAGGACGCGCATGCCGGATCTGTCGAGAGTGCGGTGTCGATGACGTATTCACGATCAAGGGAGGAGACTGATGCAAAAAAAACAAGGGATCTCCAGGCGTGATTGCTTATGGCTGCTTGGCACTGGCGCGGCCACGGTGGGGGCCGCTGCGCCGATGCTGGCGGGCTATCCGGCAGTGGGGCAGGAGCCTGTGGAAAGTGCAGAGGTGGTTGCGGACCGCATGCGCAGGCTGAAATGGTGGAATGCGGCAAGATTCGGGATGTTTATCCACTGGGGCTTGTACAGCATTCTGGGCAGGCACGAATGGGCGATGGAGATGGAAGGCATCCCCGTGCCCGAATATGAGTCATTGGCCAAGCAGTTCAAGCCGCAGCCGAATGCGGCGCGCGCGTGGGCCAAGCTTGCCCGGCAGGCGGGCATGAAATACATGGTCATGACCAGTAAGCACCACGAAGGTTTCTGCAATTTCGATACGAAACTGACCTCATACTGCGCCCCCAAACAGGGCCCTGGACGCGACCTGCTGAAGGAGTTTGCGGATGCCGCCCGGGCGGAAGGTCTACGTGTGGGATTCTATTACTCCCTGATGGACTGGCACCACCCCGACGGAGCGCGCTGCGCCAAAGACGAGGCTGCTCGCCGCCGTTTCGTCGATTACACACATGGGCTGGTGCGGGAGCTGGTGACCAGCTACGGTCAGGTAGATATTCTCTGGTACGACGTCGCCTCGCCGCTCGATGCCAAAGGATGGGAGTCGGAGAAAATGAACAAGATGGTATTCGGGCTGCAGCCGAATATCATCGTCAACAACCGCAACAAACTGGGCGGGGATTTTGCCACCCCGGAACAAAGGATACAGGCGGAAGCAGAGGGACGAGCTTGGGAAACCTGCATGACCATGAACGACAGTTGGGGATACCACAAGGCCGATGATAACTGGAAAAGTCCCAAAAACATCGTGCGGAATCTCATCACATGCGCTCAAGGGGGAGGAAATTACCTGCTCAACATCGGCCCCAAAGGGGATGGATCGATTCCGGAAGAGTCTGTCCAGATCCTCACGGCGGTCGGCAAATGGATGGACAAGCACTCCGAAGCCATCTATGAATCGGAGCTGTGCAAGGTGACCCGATGCCGGTTCGCGAGTTTTACGCGTAAGCACAACACGCTTTACATCCACGTATTCTTCTGGCCAGGAAGCACAATGACGATCGGGGGGCTCAGGACCAAGGTAAAATCGGCCCGTATCCTGACCACGGGTCAAAACGTGAAGTTCCAGCAGGAGGAATTTCGCGTGCAGTTCACGGGCCTTCCGGACAAGGCGCCGGATGATCTGGTCACGGTCGTCGCGGTCGAGTGCGAATCCGAGCCGATGCAGGATATGATGCACGTGCGCGATGATAGACCCCGAGCCGGAGTGTGAAACGGGGAACGGCGGCCGTCCGCCCTTTAACCAAACCTGAACCACGAAATACACAAAACACAGGAAAACTCTTTCACACCACTTACGTAAAAATCCTTGCTATTTACGCAAGAAAAGCAACAGCTCAACGCAGAGGCCGCAGAGAACTGTCCGTTTTTGAATGACTTCTCTCTGCGCTCTCTGCGTTGAGGCTTTTAGTTGCGGCTATGCTGCTTTTTGTGTTTCGCGGTTTCCTCACCGGGAGTTCACGAAAACGATGTACATGTTGCAAGCCGTGTCGCCCGCGTTCTCCGTGTTTGCGCCAAGCGTCAGACTCTCATCACGGGCCGCGCGGTGCTGGAAGATTCTCATCGGCTGGCCGCCGATCGTCAGGCTCCAATTCGTCGGCTCGAACTCTCGGGTGAGCCAACCGGGACGATCCAGGTGGTCATCGTGCGCCACGGAAACGATCGTGCCGGCTTTCACGGCAATCTCCATCAAATCAACCGCGTTATAGAGCCGGTCGGCGTTCGCGGCCAGAATGTAGTCTGCGCCCCTCAAAGCCGCGGGCAGTGATGCGAAAACATGGTCTGCGTCGGAGAACGATTTCTTGCCGTCCCGAGCATCCTGTTCTACGCGAACGCCCGGGGTCGGTCCGGAGTAAGAGAATTGCCGGACGAAACGGCCGGAAACCGCCTGCTTGGGTAACTGCACCGCGGGTTGGGGCGCCGGCAGTTTTTCTCCGATGTTCCGCCGTTGCGGAACAGGCACTGCAGGCAATGTGGGCAAAGCCGACGAGTACCCGTTCTCCACGGTGACTGGTTTGGACGAGACCGTAATGCTCCCCGGATTGAGCCCGCTGCATTTTGCAGTGATCGTAATGCCTCCAGGCATGCGTGTAGCGCGAAGCGAGATTCGATTGATGCCCGCTTCAAGGTCGAGATAGGGATTGTTGATCGAGTTGATCTTTCCGCTGTTGTAGCCTCCGCGCCAGATGGCCGGCCCCTTGATTTCGAAATCCACGCGCTGCTGAAACGTCGGGCACCGCTCGCCCCTCGCGTCCACCGCCTCGACATCAATCAAAGCAACATCTGAACCGTCGGCCCGCAAGCCTCCCGGGCCAGTAATCACCGTGAGTCGCAATGCAACAGGCACCCCCACAGTGTGCTTGGCTTGCGTTGCCACCGGCTTTCCGCCGATGTAGGCGACTGCCTTGATTTCTCCGGGTTCCCATACGACATCAGCAAACGTGAAATGGTATTGATCGGAAACACTGCCATGGCCAAGAGAGCGTCCATTCACAAACAGCTCCACGTCTTCGCCGTTCGAGCCGACATAAACTGTTTTTTTCGTCCCGGCAGGATAGGTCCAGTGCCCGATGATGTGGACTTGCGGAGCTGTGCTGAAAATTGTCCGGCAAACGTAGTAAGCCTCTTTTGGCAGGCGCACACCGTCCACTTCTCCACCGGCGCGGGCGACTTCGCACGCCACGCGGCCGCCGCTGGTGGAATCGGAAAAAATCCAGTTCCCTCCTCCGCAGTGGTCCGGCCCGCCGACTTTCTTGACATACTGGGCAACCTGATTCGCGGCATACTGCTCGGAAGTAAGCTGGTAGGTCTGGCCATTGGCCTCCGGGTAGCCGAAGTTGGGTGGCGAGAAATCGTCCCACACGCGCCGCGGGGATTCCTCGCGATCATATTCGCCTTCGACGACCGGCAACCGCTTGATTTCCCTTCCTCCTTCGGTGCCGATGCCCACGTCCATGAACTCCGCCGTGATTTCATCCGCGCGCCGGTGTGCGTAGGCGCGGCCTCCCTTCGGATCGTAGCGGTCCATGTAGCTGCGCAGTTCCTGCGCATGCTCGCGGCTGACTTTCTGATTGCCTCCCTCCCAGATCAAAATCGAGGGATGGTTGCGGAAGTAGATGATCATGTCACGAAAGGCGGCCGCACGAATTTTCCAGGCAGCCCCGACCGTATCGGATTCGCCGTCCACGCCCGGCTGCTCGGTAATCAGGCCGAGCCGATCCGCGGCCTGGATTTGCGCCGGCCCGCCGAGGCAATGGCCCCAACGCACAAAATTTCCGCCGGCCTGCTTCATAAGGTCGATGGTATAAAAATGCATCCAGTCCGGTTGTGCGGCACCCAGGCCGGGCCATTCGTCGGTCGGCTTTTGCCCCCACCCGTGCAGCTTGAGGTGATGGCCGTTGATGAAGAAACCGGCGCCCGCGTCCCAGCGCACAGAACGGATGCCGAGCGGGATTTCGCAGCTGTCCACCACATCGCGATTGACGCGCAGGGTGCAGAGGACGCGGTATAGATAAGGATAGTCCGGTTCCCACAGCCGCGGATTCCTGATGGTGCCATCGACCATGAAAAGCGCGTTGGCGCCCTTGGCAACCTGGCCGCTGCGCGTCAGCGTCAGTACGGATTTGTCGTCGCGATCCAAAACTTCGGCCCGGAGTTCGACGTCCGTATTGCCTTCGCGTCCGTTCACGATGGGCACTTCCAGGCTGATTCTGGCTGATTCGCTTGAGATCCCAGTGGCATACGCATAAGGCCCGGCAGTCTGGAGGAAACTGTAAAGCGGCAGTGAAATGTGCAACGGATCGACGACATACAGGCGCACGTTACGAAAGATGCCGCCATGCGCCGGATGCCAGTGCGGATTGTTCCAGGGAATCTGATCGGCTTGGATCTTGTCCACATCCTCCGGGATGGCCGCATTCACCTTGGCGGAGAGTTCGGCCAGGCTTGGACTTGCCGCCGGGGCAATGTTCAAATCCTGGCCCGCCTTCTTGCTTGCGTTCGCAGGCCCCGGTTTGGCGCCGGGTTCGCTGCCGAGCGGATCCTTCATGAAACGGTTGTCGCACATCACCGCCAGAACATTGGGCATGTCGAAGCGCAGTTGCCGGGTCAGATCGAATCCGAAAGGGACGAAACCGCTCTTGCTCACACCGAGGAGCTGGCCATTGAGGTACACCTCGGCAACCTGGCGTGCAGCTTCGAACTCTATGTAAACCTTCCTGCCCTTGAAGGACGCGGGCAGGGAGAAAGTCTTGCGATACCAGGTCCGGCCGCCCCACTGGTTCTGCTCACCGCGGTGGCCCGGCAACGACCAATCGTCAAAAGTGTCCACGTCGTTGTATGTGTGTGGCAAGGAGACACTGGCCCACGCGCGATCGTCGAGTGCGGGCGCCTCGGCGCCGCTCGGGTCGGCTTTGATGAATTTCCAGTCCGGGTTGAAGTTTAGTGTCAGACGCGCTTCCGCGGGGACTTTGCCCGGAGCCAGCGCAAGCGTCAAGCCCGCGAGACATGCCGTTCCCGCAGCAAACCTCGCCAGCCGGATCATGATCTGCCGAAATGCTACAAATATCATGCCAGAGCTCATGGGCATCCTCTCGTCTCACGGATTCATTGTGGTTGGGGCGGCAAGCTGGCCTCTCGAGCATTCCATGTTGCGCAGCAAGCGGCCAGGCAATGCGATACTAAACGGGAAGCGAGGTTCCTTCAAGAATCTTGTTGCGCATGGGGAAAACGCGGCACTAAAATGTGAACGTTAACACAACCACTGCCATGCTTTTGCAGTCCCCAATTTTGGAGATTTAGATGAATACTCGGAAACAGATCTGGGCTGTTCTGATTGTCCTGGCTGTATCAGCCGTTTCGTGGACGATGGCGCAAGGTCAGCTGCCGGTTTCTTCGACGCAAGCGGGTCCGGTGCGTACTTTTGCCGGCATATATGATGTGAGGGCCTTCGGCGCCAGGGGCGACGGCGCCACGCTGGACACAACTGCGATCAACGAAGCCATTGACGCCGCGGCAGCCGCGGGGGGCGGAACCGTTCGCGTCCCTGCCGGCGCCTACCTGTGCTACTCGATTCATCTCAAGAGCAAGATTTCGTTGTACCTGGATCAGGGGGCGACGATCCTGGCTGCCGACGCGCCGCAGGATGGAAAGGGCGGCGGATATGATCCCCCCGAGCCAAACCCATGGGACAAATACCAGGACTTCGGCCATAGCCACTGGCACAACAGCCTGATCTGGGGCGAAGAAGTGCAGGATGTGAGCATCCTCGGTCCAGGGCTCATTCACGGCAAGGGTCTGGTCCGCGTCAGCAATCCTCCGGCCGGCGCCGGGAACAAATCGATCAGCCTCAAAAACAGCCGCAACATTATCATCCGCGACATATCGATCCTGCACGGCGGGCATTTTGGGATCCTGGCGACGGGGGTCGATAATCTGACCATCGACAATCTCAAGATCGATACCAACCGTGACGGGATCGACATTGACTGTTGCCGCCATGTCGTGGTCTCGAACTGCAGCGTGAACTCGCCCTACGACGATGCCATTTGCCCGAAGAGTTCCTATGCGCTGGGTTTCGCCCGGGCTACGGAGAACGTAGTCATCACCAACTGTATTGTGAGCGGCTATGACGAGGGCACCCTCCTCGACGGTACGTACAAGCGCACCGTAACCTACAAGGCGGGTCCCACCGGCCGGATCAAATTCGGTACGGAATCCAACGGCGGTTTTAAAAACATCACGATCTCGAACTGCGTTTTTAACTACTGCCGCGGGTTGGCATTGGAGACTGTGGATGGCGGCCTGCTCGAAGACATTGCCATCAGCAACATCACGATGCGCGATATTGCCAACAATCCGATCTTTCTCCGATTGGGGAGCCGGATGCGCGGTCCTGAAGGCATTCCGGTCGGCAACCTGCGGCGCGTGAACATCAGCAACGTCGTCGTATATGACGCTGACCCGCGCGGCGGAGCGATTATCAGCGGCATACCGGGGCACGACATCGAAGATGTCAAGCTGAGCAATATCCAGATCTTCTATAAGGGCGGGGGTACCAAGGACCAGGCAGCGCTGGAGCCGGCGGAACGGGAGAATGACTATCCCGAGCCGAATATGTTCGGCGATCTCCCGGCCTACGGCTTCTTTATTCGCCACGTGAAAGGAATCGAGTTGAGCGGCATCGCTCTCAGCTATTTGAAAGAAGATCTCCGGCCCGCGTTTGTCCTGGACGACGTAAGAGGGGTTGATTTTGACCGCCTCAAGGCTCAGCATGCAGCCGACGTGCCGACGTTCTTGCTCAAGAAAGTCGAGGATTTCAGTCTCCACCAGTGTAAAGGTCTGGCCGACACGCGGCTGGACCGCGTGGATCTGAAGAAGTTCTGATCGGGCGCCAGAGATCGCCTATCGCAATCCAAGCCCGCGTGGACATCGATTATTCGGCGGCAATTTCTTCAAGGCAGGCGGAGGCCAATGAACATGATGAATCCTGCTCGGCTGTGCATTTTTATCCTGTTGACGTTCCAGCTTATCCTCTTGCCTGCGTATCTTTCGGCCCAGCCGTCGCGGGTCGACCTCGCCCGAATCGATCGCGATCGCATCCTCAAGGCAGCACAGAAATACCTGAGCGAGGCGCCGCTTACCGTTACCGCATTTTCCTCACCGCGAAGTGCCGGAGGTCCCCACGAGTACTTCTCAGAAGGCGACTACTGGTGGCCAGATTCCAAGAATCCCGATGGACCCTATATCCAGCGCGACGGCATGTCCAACCCAGACAATTTTGTGGCGCACCGACAGGCTTTGATACGACTGAGCCTGATCGTGCCGGCGTTGGCTTCTGCGCACCGGATCACGCATAAAGCCGAATATGCCGCTCAAGCGGCAAAGCATTTGAAGGCCTGGTTCCTGGATGAAAAAACCAGGATGTACCCGCACCTCAAATATGCCCAGGCCATCAAAGGAAGATTCACTGGTCGAGGCACGGGCATCATTGACACACTGCACCTGGTCGAAGTCGCCCTTGCCATCCCTGAGATCGAGCGCTCCGGCGCGCTCCGCCCCGCGGAATCGAAAGGCATCAAGGACTGGTTCCGCGAGTACCTGGCTTGGATGACCACACATCCCTATGGCATCGACGAACGTGATGCGAAAAACAACCATGTGACCTGCTGGGTTCTGCAGGTCGCATCCTTTGCGCAATTGGTGGGAGACCAGGAAAAACTGGATTTTTGCCGAAAGCGTTTCAAGGAGACTCTTCTGCCAGGACAACTGGCGGCCGACGGAAGCTTTCCTGAAGAGCTGAGAAGGACCAAACCTTACGGCTACTCGCTATTCAACCTCGAGGCGATGGCGGGAATCTGCCAGTTGCTGAAAACCCCTCAAGACGATCTATGGCAATTCCGCCTCAGCGACGGACGATGCATGCGCAAGGCCATGGAGTTCATGTTTCCGTTCATCGCGGATAAATCAAAGTGGACTTATCCTCCCGACGTGATGTACTTCGAATTCTGGCCGGTGCGTCAATCGAGCCTGCTGTTTGCCGGCATAGCCTTCGATGAGCCAAAGTACATCGAACTCTGGCGCAAGCTGGATGCCGACCCAACCGAAGCCGAGGTCATCAGGAATTATCCGATCCGCCAGCCGTTGCTGTGGGTGCGTTAGATAGCATTTTTTTATCTTAGGGCTCGCGCAAGAATAACTTGGCATTTTGTTGCGGCCCGAGGCGTTACTATAACATTATGGCCACTGTGCCTAGACCGGCTCCAATGTTCCGCGCCCTGGGGGCCGCAACCCTGCGGGGCGCGAGCGCCAAAATGCCAACCTAATCTTGCGCTAACCCTTAGAACGAGGAATCACGTCATGACCATGATCCCGCGACGTTTCTTATGGGCAAGGTTGGCCCTGGCTGTACTCCTGTTTTCCTTGATCGTGTCGGCCGCGCCGGACAAGGTTGTCACCGCGGATTTGCTGGCCGGTCTTCAAAGGCAGCTGCTCAAAAAAGATGACATCCTCGCGGGACGTTTTCCGCTCAACACCGTCGATGGCAGGTGGACATTTGCGGAGCAGCCGAACTGGTTCTCCGGATTTACCGGCGGCGAGCTGTGGCTGATGTACGACATGACGCGAAATGAGGAGCTGAAAAAGCGGGCCCTGGCGCACGCCGATCGCCTCCTGCAGTATGCCAACCTGGATAACACCCACGATCTTGGTTTCATATTCCTGCCCACATGCGTGCCGGCCTACCAGCGCACGAGGGATAAAAAGTACCGCGAGGCGGCGATCAGCGCCGCGCGCATGCTGGCGCAACGGTTCAACCCTGCCGGAAACTTCGTCCGCGCCTGGGGCAAGCTTGGGACTGACGATCAGGCCGGCTGGGCGATCATCGACACGATGATGAACCTGGAATTGCTCTTCTGGGCCGCCGACGCAACCGGAGAGCGCAATCTCTACGAAGTTGCTTACAAGCACGCGATCACCACGATGAATCAACACGTGCGAGCCAATTACTCCTCCTATCACGTGGTGGAGTTCGACACAACCACAGGTGCCGTCCTCAAGCGCCGGACGCACCAGGGGAACTCCGATGAATCCACCTGGGCGCGGGGGCAGGCCTGGGGCATTTACGGATTTGCCAATGCTTACCGCCGGACCCGCGACCAGCGTTTTCTGACGACGGCACAGCGCATGGCAGGGTACTTTCTGACCCATCTTCCGAAGGATTCGGTTCCGAACTGGGATCTGGATCTGAAAAGCGAAACCGTCCAGCGGGACACGTCGGCGGGCGCCATTGCTTCTTCCGGGTTAGCGCTGCTGTCCGAGTTGGTCCCTTCCAAAAGCGAGGCCCGACAGTATGCCGACGCGGCGCGGAAAATCCTGCTTTCTCTGACCACCCATTACATGTTTACAAGCAGCCGCAGAGAACGGGAAGAGGGTCTTCTCCTTCACGGTGTATACAACTTCCCCCAGAAGAGAGGAGTCGACGAATCCTATCCCGCCGGCGACTATTACTTCATGGAAGCCATTAACAGGCAGTGGACTCTCGAGCAAAAAACTGAGGCGGACCTGTTCGGCCGGACCGACGCCTCGATTCGAGCGGTGCTTAAACGCGCCGCCGCCCACCAGGTTCGATCGCTCAAAGATGGCGACTATATGCCGGTGGATTCCGTTCCGGCGGCAGCAGCTGCCAGGACGCCTGAAGGCATTTCGTGGTCCTATCCCTGGGGCGTCACACTCTACGGTGTGCTCCGTTCCAAAGACTTTACGGGCGACCGCGCCGCCGAGCGCTTTGTGCTCGATCATAATCTGATCGCGGCGCGCTACTACGCCTGGCTGAGCGCCATGCGCAACAAAGTGGGCAATTCCCCGGAAGAGGATGCCTTCATGCGCAAGGTCAGGATCAGCGGTTTGATGCGCTTGGGATCGCTCGACAGTTGCGGAGCGATGGGAAACCAGATGCTCGAGGGAATGTTGCGCCACCCGGACCAGGTCAGCGCCGAGCAAAAGGAGGTTGTGGCCAGGATCGCCGATTGGATCTCCAACAAGCAGGGGCGGCTGCCCGACGGCACGCTCTGGCGTCCCGAATCGATGGGAGGCACGATCTGGATCGACGACCTATATATGGGCGCAGTTTTCCTCGCGCGCTGGTCGAAATATACAGGCGAGCGCAAGCACCTCGACGACGCCGCCCGCAATATCATCAACATGGCCCAACGCCTGCAAGATACCGACGGCGTCTGGTACCATGGCTTTTTCGTCAACGAGAACAAGCCCTCACCCTTCAAATGGGGAAGGGGCAATGGCTGGGTCATGGTGGCGACGATCGAAGTGCTTTCGGCCATGCCGGAGAATCACTCCGACCGCGGCAAGTTGCTGGATATTCTGCGCCGGCATGTCGCCGGTGTTGAAAAGTTGCAGGCATCTTCGGGGATGTGGCGCCAGGTTCTGGATTATCCCGAGCTTTGGGAAGAGACCTCGTGCACGGCGATGTTCGCTTACGGCATTGCGCGGGCGGTCAATCGCGGCTGGATTCCTGCTGCCAACATAGCGGTGGCGCGCAAAGCGTTCGAGGGGATTTGCCGGAACATCACACCCGACGGAGCTGTCAACGGCACTTGTGAAGGAACCAACATTGGCACAGATCTCGATTTCTACTTTCAGCGCGGCCGGCCTGACGACGATTTACATGGCCGCGGCGTGGTGCTGCTTGCCGGCGCTGAAATACTTCAGGTCAAATCCAAATAATTCGTGGGCGCCGCGGCCGCCCTGCAGCAGTGGGGTTCACAAGGGATCTGGATCAAAGATTGACGTGAAGCGCGGCCGCATCCTTGAAGTAAATCAGGTTCTGATATTCCGCGACGTTCTGAAAATAGGGGCCCGAGCAGCAGGTGAACATGTTGCGCGAATAAGTCTTCTGGGCTGCGCCGAGGTGATAGCTGGCGTAATAGGGAGGGAAGGGGACCACGGCTCGCCGTGGTCCCCTCCGGATGGAAAGTTAGAAGTTGAGGCGCAGGACGATCTGAACCATCCGGCCGCCCGTTTCATTCGCGTTCGCAATGTCCCGGTAGGCCGAAATCACCTGAGCCCAGTTATTACTGCTCATGCCGCCATTCTGAGACAACGAATTTGTGGTGAAGTTAGCGAAGTTGAAGATATTCAAGAACTCGCCGCGAAGCTCGAAGTTCATATTTTCGCTGATCCTGCTCTTCTTGACCAGGCTCATATCGACGCGGGTGAATGGTGTTCCACGAAGTATGACGGCGGTTCCGCCGCAGTCGCCGGCAAATAGCTCGGTGCAATTTGCGCTATTGGCCGGCGCGATGTAGCGACCTGTGGGCACGCCCAGTGAGCCGTAACCGGTAGCGGTGGTCGCGCTCGTATTGTTGGCACGGATGGTATTGTCGATGATGTCCTGCGGCAACATATAGATGATTTTCTTGGCGTCATCGAAGCGCAGCTGGAGCCCCTCTTGGAGTTCCTTGCGTGTCATGCCGACCAGCCGGACGTTGCCGAGGCTGAACAGGGGTCCGCTCTGCCAACGTATCACCCCGTTGACTTCCCAGCCATCAGTTATCCTGTTGATCACTTTATTGGAGCTGCTGAGCATCTTCTTTCCGGACCCAAAGGGGAGTTCATAGATCCAGTTGGCCCTTAAGGTGTGGGCGACGACGCCGGTGTTGGCTGCATTGACCCGCGGCTTGCGGAGCGAAATGCTTGAGGCGGCCCACCCCTTGGCGAAGGTGTAGCTCGATTGCAGCAATAATCCGTTCGCCATGCGCCGGCGCAATTCCACAATCCCAGAATCATAGTAACTGTTGCCGCCGCCATTGCCCCGATAGGAGACGCCTCCCAGCAAGCCCGGGTTAACGACAAATAGGTTGACGGGCAAACCCACGGCGAGCGCGTTAGCTCGCCGCGTGGGGTCAGAGTAGAGGCTGCCGGCATAGGATGAAGGACTGGGGTTGTTTACTGCCAGCTGATTGACGAAGGTGGTGCTGGTCCAATTTGAACCGGTGTACTTCGTCGCGTCGCCGGCCTGTGCGGCCGGGATCCCGTTGAAGTAGGCAAGCGTCATCGGCAACGGCGACGTGTTGGTATTCGGCCCGGAGTATTTGAACGTGTTGCCGCGCCCCGCCGCGATGTTGGCCTGCAAGTTGGCCATCGCCAGCTTGAACTCGTCATAGAAGCCATTACTTTGCCAATTACTCTCATTGAGTGAGTAGGTGGTCAGGGCTTGAAGGCTCAAATTGCCGACGTAGCGCAATTCCAACACCGTGTTCTTGCCGAGCTCGCGCTGAATACCGAAATTCCAGGATTGGACGTAGGGAATCTTCATTGCGGGCCCGTAAATGGTGACCCCATCCGTGGGCGCTCCAATGAACGGGTAAGTCGGAGCGTCCTTAAAGGGGGGCGCGCTGAGGCGATCGGTTTGGCGGAACAAGAGCGGGAAATCGGTCGCATTGTTGTTGACCAGGTTGCTGTTTGCCACGCTGCGCGTGGCAGTCACGTACGTACCGGGATTGCCGCCAAGAAGATCGACGAAGGTGCCAATGGACGGCTGGTTGAAAGAGATCGAGTAGCCGCCACGGACCACCGTTCGCCCAGCTTCGCCGAACAAATACTTGAGCGGGCCAAGCCCCAAGTTCGGAGTCCAGGCGAAGCCGACCGTTGGCGCGAGCGCGTTCCATTTCATCGGGAACGCCGTATCGCCTTTCTTGAACGGAATGAACTGCGAGTCCCTGCCTGTCATCACACCGGGTTTGAAGAGATTGCCCGGGCCGGAGATTCCGTACAAATCGTTAAAACTGACGATCGAGAACCGGTCGTTGAGCGGGGTGAAGGGGAACTGTAGCTGCCAGCGCACCCCGTAGTTGAGTGTCAAATTCGGTTTCGCACGCCAGCCATCCTGGACATACAAGCCCAGTTCATTCTGGCTGCCGCGGTTGATCTGGTCTCCAATGTATGTGTACTTGTTTGTTTTTTCGTCAAGAAAGGCATCCCCATTGATGGCTGTAACGCGACCGGTCAAGACTGCGTAAAGGCTCGAGGGACCGCCAAATGAGGATAATCCCGAAAAGTTCACCGGCCCGTTGAGCGAGTCAAAAAGCACCCTCGCCGGGTCATAGTTACTGTCCACACCGAAGGAAATATAGGGGACGGTGGTGTGCTGGTTGGTATAGACACTTACGTGGGTCAAGGTGGCGCCGAAGCTCAGGCTGTGCGTATTCAGCTGCTTGGTCAGGTTGTCAGTGAAAGTCCACAATGGTGAATTGCGGCGGCTGGGTGAGGCGCTATAGGTTGCTCGGGTAATGCTGCTGAAGTTGTTAATTCTAAGATCAAAGCCGTTCTGATTGGCCAGCGGTCCGGTAAAGTCGTCTTTGGTGATGTTTTCATAGAAGTGCAACGCCCCACCTGTCAGGCCGACGCGCGCTTCATTGACGAGCGTGCTTGACAAAGTCGAGCGCACCGCCATCGAATGTGAGTACCGG